>JAUQXD010000230.1 GCA_030834835.1 Thermoflexales bacterium
CCAAGCAATAAATTCCAGCCCTGAGGCGGGATTGGCGATAAGGCAAGTGCGACACTCAGCACAATCGTTATTGCTTTCGAGAATAAACGTTGCATCGAAGTATGGTTAATCATGCTTGTCCCTCGCTGAAGAATGTGGTTAGTGTCGTACTTGCAGCAGACTGTCAAAATATTCAATTGAGCACTACGCTGGTCCTGATTGTGGCCTCGCCAGAAATAGATTGGAAATTTAGTCCGTGCTTTGCGAGCGCTGGTCTACATTTCGACGTCTCCAGTTTCTATTCTGACTGTGAAGATAACGTGGTTAGTGAAGCACAAATTGGATAGTTGTTGACACTTAGCAACTGCTTATCACCAAGGGACCGACCGTGTTTGCCACAGCTGGTCCCTCAGCGCATGCCTACATCCAAACGTTCTGTGCGGGCGTGCAACTATGTGTATGCATAATGGAAACTGTCAATTAACTTCTGTGATATACATCACTTTTCGAGGACTTCAACCTACATATCTTTAATGATCCACTCATGTTTGTCAACAAGTAAAACTATGAAGTTGGACGCGGGAGAGCGAAAAAGCCTGTCGAGTATCACCCATTTAGATATGACATTCCTCCTGTTTTAGAATAGATGATGGCGGTCTCTATAAATACGCAGGTCTACGGTTTGAGGGCGGTTTGTAAATGCCGACAGACTTGTAACCTGGTGGTTCATCATTGACGAGCAAATCACTTGGCGCCGAGGTACAGGACAGCCCAGATGGTACGATTTTCGAGGATAAGCGGCGATACTTCGACTGATTACGAGTGCGTGAAAACCTGTTATGGAAGAAGATGAAATGAACTGCGCCAAATGTTGAATAGGAGAGTAACGGCTATGAGTTGCGCCAGTATTGCCCTCATCAAGTAAGCGCAATTTAATGCTGAGCATGGTCGCGTCCCGATCACCAATCGAGGCGACTATATCAGCCACACACTTAGATACAATCCGTCGCCTCGCGCGTTCAAGTCTATCAAGCCTTGGTGGTTTGCGCGCAAGTATTAACGACGGTGTCAGGGCCAGGTATAAGCAGGTGGACACGGACTCTTAGCCGTCGACGATGGTGACTTATCGTGCGTAGCCATCGGAGAATGAGTGGGCGTGAAACAAGGGGCACCGCCGCTCTAAAACTGGCTTGAAAATAGCGCGGCTGGCGTTTACGCGCTTGGGCTTTGCAGAGCGACTTGATAACCGAGATGCTCCAGGCGCCGGACGAGTCGATGCGCCGTCTGTTCGGGACTGCGCCGATCGAAATAGTCCACCCCCGAGTCCTGATAGGGCTCGTTGCGCTGAACCAGGTGGTAGCCAATCACCAAGATCGAATGCGCGACAGCCATGATGGCCCGCTGGCGGCCCGGCGCGCCGCCAGCCGATATTGAGCGGCCAAATAAGCGCTCTTCGTGTGCGCGGCGCCATGGGCGGCTTGCACCAGAATCGTCTTCAAAGTCGAATTGCCCTGACGGGTTCTGCCCGACCATTGGTGGCCCGCACGCTCGTTGTTGCCGGGCGCGACACCCGCCCACGCCGACAACGCCTCGGCGCTCTGAAAGCGACTCACGCCTGCACTTGCGCTGCGCGCCAGCGCGGTGCAAGTGTGTCAGTGCCACGACAACTAAAGGCAAGAAATTGTGTTGGCTCATCTGAAGAAAGTGTGCTAACACGCGTCTGCACTCTGGCGGCCATGCACACTTCCGTTAGATGAGCGAAAATTGTGTTTAACCTCCTGGTTGCTCTTCCACTCCCGAAACGAAAGAGAGCATTTCGGGAGTGGAGCTGGCGTTAAACTTATCGCTTTACCATGGGCATGTACACCTGATACACGGGTGCAAGCACCGTAAACGACCAATTCTCGGTGATGTTTTGATTCATCACTTCATCATGCACCGACACGGTGGCAGTGTAGTGACCGGCCGGCAACGATCCGCTCGTCGGTATGAAGCGTGCGCCCATGTTGGCGACTTCATCCACCGTCACGTTCAGGGTGATGGGCGTAACCGTGCCGACGACTTCGACGTTCTGATCGTTCTTTAGCGTGAAGGCCGTTAGCGCGATTGGTCTGGCAAACACAAACGACACTTCGTTCACCGCGGTCGTCGTCTCGTCACGACTGGGCGTTTGACTGACCAGTCCATTCCATGGCATTATGGCCGTGGCGATCGCCGCCGGGCCGACATTGCCGCTGGTGTCATACGCGCTCACTGCGAACTGATGCTGGCTGTCCGGCGCGAGACCAAACGCTTCGTACACGCTCAACCGCCCCGCTTCGTTCTGCGGCGCACCGCCATCGACCGATACGCTATAACCCGCGACATCGGCCTCGGCCGCGCTGCCATTCCAGGTCAGCAGCACCGAGCCATCGCCGCGCGGCGTCGCGATCAAGTTGATGGGCGCAGCGGGCGGCGTGGTGTCGTTGATCAGGATTGGCTCCTTGCGCGAGACGATCGGCGTGTGCTTGTTGTCATCGACTGACAACGTCACTGTGTACATACCACTCGGTAAAGCGGGCGTCCATGTGACATGGCCCGATAACGTCTGCGTCGACGCCTTTTGATTGTCAATCGGATGACGCACGCCCTGCGCATCTTCGACGTACACATCGACGGCGAAGCCGGGTTCACTGTCGCTCACCGTCCAGGCAACATCGAACGACTCATTGCCGCTGAAGGTGAAGCGCGGCGTTGCTTGTTGCTCGATCGGCAACAGACCACCCTGCGGCGTCGTCACCGTGAAGGTATCAGCCTGCGGCGCAGGATCGGCGCCCCAGATGCCGATGGCGTTGCCATTCTGGACATTGATGATCCATTGACCCTGGGCTTGATTCGCCTTCGATAGTTCGACCCGATAGATGCGCTCATCTTTGTTCGTCGATTCGTACACGATCGTCCTGGTGAACGCCGCACCGTTGGGCGCCGTGATCGCGATCGGCTGCGGGTTCGATCGGTTGGTCGTCGTGATCGCTTCGACGATCCACAGGTCAGTCGCTGCGCCGGTCACGTTTACACCGTAGGCCCGCGCGGCCGCTTCAATGTCATCCAGCCCAGCATTTTGTGCGGCCAGGCCGATCGGCACCGGCTGATAATCATTCAGGTTAAAGCCCGTGCGCAGCAGGGTGCCCGGCGCAAATTGTACGAACGCGTACCAGTTTGCGCCGAACAGCGAGAACATGCCGCGCGCGCCCCACACCTTTTGGCCGCTGTAGTAGAACTTGCCGGCGTCAAAGGTACTGCGCGCCAGCGTGACATCCCATGGCGGTAGACACGCGAACAAGATGCAGCCGATCGATCCCTGTTTCAAACCCAGCTCGATCGACGCACTGCCATACGCCGTGAATTCGCGTTGGGCGTCGAAACCAAACGCTAACGTTAGCGCTGCACGCGCGATCTGCAATTCGGTCTGGGCGCTCAACGTAAACGAGCGTGACGTGATGCGCATGTCGACCTGGTTCACTCGGATGCCGAGCAGGCGCGTGTACGCGCTCGTCTGCAACTCAAACGGTTTCGCCTTCACGACCACTTCGCCGTCTGCGGCGATCAACGGGATGCCGAGAAAGTCGGCTACGCCGGTGATGCGAATGCCGAAGCGCACTTCGAGCGTGCCCGACGTGAGGTCGAACGAGCCGTACACCTTGGTGATGAAGGCACCCGTATTCGCGATCGGGATGGCCGTGCCGCCCGTGACGGTGCCTTCAAACGCAAGCCGCACCTGGCGCAAGCGCACTTCGGGTGGCTGCGGAATGTACAGCAAGGTGAAGCCGCCATCGACCGCGAACGCCTCGAAGCCGATCTTGGCGCCCGCCGCGATACTGTAGCTGCCGTCGGTCAGGCGCACGAACTCAGCCAGCACATTCTTCACGCCGACATTGCCGATGGTGAAATCGGGTATCTTGAACTTGCCGCCGGCGATCTTGAAGCCGCCCGGCCCGCCGATTTCAAGGCCGTAGATCGTCGTGCCGAATCCACCCAGGTTGGACGGCAGCATCAAGCCGATCTCTTTGGCCGTAATGCGATCATCGACCCACTTTGGTTCCTTCACAGTGAATTCGAGGCCGCCGAGTTTGAAGCCAAAGCCCGTAATCGTGCCATCGATGCGGCCATTGTGAATACTCAAACCGCCGCTGGTTGAGACGGAATTTTGCGCGCCAGAGATCGCCACCGTCGCTGTGATCCGAACGAGATATTCCAACTGCGCCGTTACTGAGATCGCCGCACGCATATTGCGCAGCCCGATGATGCCCAGCTGTTTATCGGGGATGGTGAACTCACCGCCCGCGCCGCCGATCGTCACGCCGGTCGAACTGATCTGCAAGTTACTGACAGCCACTTTGCCGCTGCCCCACGCGGTCGGTAATTGCAGGGTCGCCGTGACCGCGCTGAATATGTCATTGGTGTAGTCGAGCCGGACCAAGTTGATGTTGACGCCCGCCAGCTTCAGGTCAAACGATTTGAGCGCCGCCGTAATGCCTCGATCGTTCATATACAGCCGCACGGTGCCGGCGCTGCTCCAATCGGTTCCGAGTTGGAACATGATGCGTGATTCCAATTCCATCGCCAATTTCTGGCCGATGTCCGTCCACGTGATCAGCCCGTTGATCTGGTCGAATTTGACCGCCGCTTTCGAATGGGCATCGCCCGCCAGATAGTAAGTTTCACTGATCGCGAATCTGCCGCCGACCGTGTTGACGCGGAAGAACGGCGGACGCGACGTGAGCAACATATCCTGCACGATAAAGTACGAGGTGAGCGTCGTGCCCGTGATCAACTTCTGCTGCCACGCTTTCGGAATCTCGATCTCGGCCTTCTTCGCAAACAGATGGTATTCGATCGCGTCAGACTGCACCTGGTTGAGGGCCTCGGCAAAAGTGGTGGGCGGCGCGGTGAAGTTGTGATTGAACTTGACGCCGCTGAGCCTGGCCGAGTGTCCGAAGACCGTCACCTGGAAGTTCGGTATCGTACCCGACAGAACGCCCTGGCTCAATTTCAGATTGATGGGCTGGTTGCCGCTGATCACCACCGAACTGGTGAAGGGCAGCGTGGGCAGCTGCAAAGATCGGATCTTCAAGTCGATGTTGTACGCCGGGTCTTCACCTGGCTTGAAGTCCAACCCCAGCGCCGCGGTGATGCCATTGAGCTGGAAGCCGCCATCGAGCATGCTGATATTGGGGATGGTGAACACCGCGCCGACACTCAGGCGCAGGCGTTCCGGGAACTTATTATCGATCACAAGATTGGCGATCGAGAACCGCTGCGTGCCCGATATGTCGAGCGTCACATTCTTGATGTTAAGGCCCTCAGGCCCGGCGCTGAAGTTACCCAGCAGTCTACCGCCCGCCAACCGGAGGCTCATCGTCAGTGAGGACGTCGCCGTAATCGCATTGTTCGGCCCGATCCTGAACAGGAAGGTCGAGTTGATGGTCTGCGTTTCAGGCAGGGTCACGTACACTAAAGCTTGCGCATCGACTTCGCGTTGCAGCAAGTTGATCGTGAGAGTCGGCGTAATGCGAATCTCCGATGTACCCAGCCGGGTGTACGTAATCGACGAGTTCAATAGCGTCACTACGCCTGAAGATCGATCGGCTTTGTACGTCCCATCGACCAGCGGCACCCCACCCGCGACGAACGCGAGTTGTCCGGTCATCGTGATCGGGCCGGCAGCCGTCATGGCGACGACATTGTCGCTGACGCTATACCACTTGCCATTATCGCCCTGATTTTTCGGTCCGACGAAGACGTGGCCGAGCGCTGTGATCTTGCCACTCAGGTCGCCGAAAGTATCGGCCCACACGCGCACCGATCCAAAATCGCGATAGCCTTGCGGCGGCAGAATGATCGAGTGTGTGATCGGGGCCGACGCGCTGGGCTTGAACGCACCATCGCCGCCATATTCGGCTACGACGGGCCAGTCGCCGTAAGGCAAGGCCGTGGTGCTGATGGACACTGTGCCATTATTCAGCGTGGCCGTGCCAAACGAGGTGCCGCCATATCTAAAGGTTACTTCACCGGTCGGCGTACCTTGCGCCGCCGTTACCGTCGCTGTGAACACCGCGGGCTGGCCGACGACCGACGGATTCGGACGAGATTGCACTGTCGTCGTGGTCGCTTCGCGCTCGACGATCGTGGTCGAGATACTGGCGGTTGTCGGCGGCAATCCGATCGCGCTGAGCTGCTGCGCGGTCGCTTCGGCCGTGTTGACCAGCGTGCCGACGACTGACGGTGACACGACGATCTGCGCGCTGCCCACCGCGCCAACGGGTAATGCGCCGAACGCGCATACAACCATGCTGCCCGCCACGCAGTTGTTCGATACCGAGATCAGATTCACGTTGGCCGGCAATACATCGGTCACGATCACGTCCGTCGCCATCGCCGGCCCGGCGTTAGTGACGACCAGCGTATATGTCAACGGCTCGCCGAGGTCGGCAAAGTGCGGCGCGGATTTGGTCAACACGAGATCAAGTAAGGCGCTTTCATATGCTCCGACGTCGAAGCCCGCGCCCTGGGGCCGCATATTGCCATCCAGGTCGTTTGTCACACCCGCATCGATCGCAGCGTCGAGTGCGATGCTGCTTGCGCGAATTCGATAATTGTCGACGGCTGGATCGGCGAAGCGCGGATCGCCTTGCTGGCTGTGGCCGCCGCTGCCGATCGTACCCGCGAGGTCTTGCGTGTTGGCGTGAAAGACGTTGTAGTCTTCATACACGTTGCCGAGGACGCGATTGATGCCGACCGCATGGTTAGTCACAATCGTGTTGGTGATGCCCACCGTGCCATGGGCGACGTGAATGGCGGGTTTGGCGTTGAGGGCGGTATCACCGATCGTGTTGTGCAGCAGCGTGGCGCTGCCTGAGGAGTTGACGGCGATCGCCGTCCCCGCGTTCGTGACGGTGTTGCGTGCAAACAAGTTGTTGACGACGCGGCTTCGGTCTGTAAGGTATGAGCCTTGCGCATACAGGCCGCCGCCATCGTTCGCGCGATTGCCAAGGAAGATACTGCGCTCTAGAGTAATACTGATGCGAGCCGCAAGGCCGCCGCCACTGCCCGCTGCAAAGTTATTGACGAACGTTAAGCCAGTCGCGGTTGCGACATCTGCCGCGTAATATCCGCCGCCCAAACATGCAGCCCTCACACAGCGGTTGTTTTCAAAGTAGGTATTGCTGACGTCCGCGCTGCCGGTTGAGTTCAGGCCGGCGCCGTTGCCGTCCGTGGCAGTGTTGCTCACAAAGCGCGAGCTATCCATCGTCAAGTGACCAGTTACCCGCATGCCTCCGGAATCTGGCGCGACGTTATTTTGGAAGGTGCTCAGGGTCACCGTCGTCGTGCCGTGCGCATACAGGCCGCCGTAGCCGCGTCCGGCTGTGTTAGTCATGAACTGCGAATTGTCGACCTTGACGAGGCCCGCAGCATACACACCGCCGCCGTACCACCCGGCTTGATTCTGAGCAACCTGCGTCTCCATCAAGATGATCGGGCCGTTCGAGTAGATGCCTCCGCCGTAGGTACTGGCGGAGTTCGAAGTCACGCGCGAACTCATGATCAGCAGGTTGCCGGTCGACTCGATCGCGCCGCCGTTGCTCGACGTATTGTTGCTGAAGACGCCATTGACGATCGTCGACCCGGCGGTGGAATTGTCGACGAGATCCAGTGCGCCTGCGTTGCCGTTGGTGGCGGTGTTGCTGATAAACGCCACATCCGATAGAGTTGTCCGGCCCGACGCGTATACGCCGCCTGCTAAGCGGGCCGTGTTGCTAATGAAGGTTGAATGGTCGATGGTCGAGGCGCCGATGATGTACATAGCGCCGCCGATATTCGCCGGTCCATTGTTCTCAAACCACGAGTTTGCAATCGTCGTCGCACCCTGCACCACGACGGCGCCGCCGTTGCCACCGCTCTGGACGGCATTATCAAAGAATTGTGAGTCGCCGATCGACGTGGCACCTTCCGCCCAAATGGCGCCACCTGTCAGCGCGCTGTTGCTTCTAAAGGTCGCGTTGCTTACATTCAACCCGCCGCGCGCATCAATCGCGCCGCCTGTACTCGCGGCGTGGTTGTGCTCGAAGAGACCGCCGGTCACCCGCACGGCAGATTGGGCGTATAGGCCCGCGCCCCGGTACAGCGCAGTATTACTGATTAGACTGACATTCGTCAACGTCAGCGGTACACCATAGGCGTAGATTCCCGCGCCATAGGCGGCCACATTGTCGGAGATGATCACGTTGTAGAACAAGGGCTGTGCGTTTTGAGCAAGGAGTACACCCCCGCCGCAATCCGCGGGGATATATTGTCCGGTCAAACGGCCGCCCGTGATCGCCAAACCGGAGATGACCACGGAGCTATCAACCGCCGCTCCCGTGATCGTCATCACGCGACCGCTGCTCGCGCGCAAGATCGTTTGATCGCTGCCCGAGCCGATCAAACTCACCCGCTTATTGAGCGTAATACTTTCCACGTAGACGCCGGGCTGGATGTTGATCGTCTCGCCCGTCGGCAAGGCCGCGATGCAGGCCTGCAGCGTCGTGTTGCAGGGCGCGGCGCCGGGATACTGAACGCCGTTTGGCGACAGTTGTATCAGCGCATTCTGTGTGACCCGCGCCTCGGCCGCTGACCGGGGCATGATCAATGCCAGCGCAATCATCGCGATCACGACCGGCAAGGTTGCCAGCAACAGGCGACGAAACTTCAGTTGAGCTAATGTTGGTGTTGACATGATTTCTTCTTCCTTATTTTTATGGCTCTTCCGACTTCAGCGGGACAGCGCTCGGCATACGTCATTGCGGGCATCCTTCGCCCCAGCGCGCCTCCGCCGCAAAGCGGGGGCGCGCTGGGCGAAAGACGCTCCTCGCAATGACGACTGAGTCGATGTGCCATTCCCGTCAATGTTTGAGAAGAGGCAGGTATAGCCTGGGCGTTAAGGGCAATGGGGTTTGACCCCAGGCAGGTCGGCCGGCGTCGTCGGCGAGCTTGTGCAGGTCTGAGCCGTCGCGGTTCATGATCCACAGGCTCCCGTTCGTATCCAATGGGTAGACGGCGCGCTCGAAGACGATTCGCTGGCCGTCGGGCGAGATGCTAAGTCCGCGCGCGCCGCCGTCGCTGCTTTCGTCCCACAGGGCGGGGGTCAACCGCGTGATCTCTTGCGTCGCAAAGTTGTACTCAAAGATGTCTGAGCATATGTCCAGCGGGACCCACTGCAGGCTGAAGAGGAAACCGGACCCATCAGGCAGCCATTCGACGTCGTGTATATACTGGCCAGAATAATCGGGGACGAGCACCAGCTGCGTGCCGCCGGACGTGTCGCCCACGGTGTTCAGGTAAATCCCGCCGACGTCTTCCTTGAATATGTTCATGCCCGTGTTATAGAGATACTGATCCTTCGTGGCGGGAGTCGGGCCCCAGGCCACCAGGCTGGGCGATGCCTCCTGGATCACCGGGAGATCCACGCCTATGGAGCCGTAGGGCGGGTTAGCGGGGATCTGACTGATGCCAGAGGCGCTTCGCATGCCATAGGCCAGGGCCGAGCCGTCGGCCTTCCAGGAGACCTTGCCAGCGCCAAACCCGCGGAAGCCGGAATACTGCATGACAGTGAGGTTTCCTCCGGGCACCGTCTGACCGGACTGGACGTCCGCGTAGGGCGGATACGACGTGAAACGGTCCAACCCGCCGATGCCGATTGAGGGCTGCAGAACACCCGGCCCGAAATCGGCGACGTCGTCGAAGGTCACCGTGCCGAAGAAGCCGCCGAGGACGGTCTTGACGCTCGGTGCGCCCTGCACGTAGACCCATATCAGGGAGCTGGTATAGTTGTTGACGTTGACTGTCACCGAGCCCCTGGGCAGGCTGGCGAGCGCGGCGCAGGCCGGCGCGTTGGTGACGCGCCGGTAGCCGGCGCCATCGTAGCCGATGGCGTAGACGTCGCTGTCGTACCACGAGCAGGCTGCCTCGTGTTCGCTGGAGAAAGCCAGTTCACGACCGTCGGGCCGCCATGCGAGATACATCACGTTGTCCATCCCGCTCAGGCCGGGATTGGTCCACAGCACCCGGTCGCCGGTGCCGTAAGGTGAGATGACGTGGATGTCGCCCGTCGAGTGCTTCACGTAGGCGATAGTTCCCGCGTCTGTTGACGAAGCGGACTGGCTGCCAGAACCCGTATTGACTTGCATCAATGTCTCATTCGTCGTAATGAGTGCGGGCAGACTGAGATCTTCGGCCTGCGCGCTCAAGGGGGCGAGGCTGAGCAGCACGGCGAGCGTGCAGAGGACGGATAAAGCTTTCATGACATTTTCCTTCTGATTTTGTTTGAGTTACTGCTGTCCGCAAAACATCCCGTTTTACGGTCATTGCTCGTCGGTAGACTGAGCCAACTTGGTGGGTGCCAGCATGTTGTGGACGATGCATCTCAGTTCGGCGCAGGTCTGAAAGGCATGTGCCTCACCGGTAACCGCATGCTGAACTCGCCCATGCCAGTCGTTCTCACTGTGCGCGTCGTTCAGCCAGACGCGGAGCAGAAAGAGTTGCGAAGGTCCGCGGTACTTGTCGCCTCGATCTGATCGGTCGGCTAAATCTGAATTCATTTCATGTGCCTCCCTCCGCCTACAATTCACTAAAAGATCGTTTACAGTTAACCACAGAACGATCTATAATGAGGTACCCAAGCGTGGTACAAAAAAGGGACAGGACGCGTCCGCACGCAGAAAGGATATTGCGCTATGTCGCAAGCGATCGCGTTCAACCACTGGCTCAAGAGTCGCCGCACTGCGCTCGACCTGACGCAATGGGATTTGGCCGATCGTGTGGGCTGTTCCCGTGAGGCCATTCAGAAGATCGAATCGGGCACACGCCGTCCCTCCAGGCAGATCGCCGAACTGCTCATCGCGTGCCTCGAAATCCCACCGGCAGAACGTCCTGCCCTCGTGCGCTGGGCACGATTAGGTCCCGAGGCCGCCCCATCAGAATTGCCACTCGTTGCCGCTTCTTCTTCCACTGCGGCACTTATTGAATCGGCTGAATCGGCTCCACCATCCAACCTGCCAGCGCCACTCACCTCGCTGATCGGGCGTGACGAAGCGGTGGAGGCAGTGCGGCGCTCGTTGCTCCGCGACGAGGTGCGGCTGCTGACCCTGGTGGGTCCACCCGGTATCGGCAAGACCCGACTGGGCATTGCCGTCGCCGCACGCCTCGCTGAGCACTTTCGAGACGGCGTGCACTTTGTCGCGCTGGACACAGTCAATGACACCCGGCTGGTGATCACGACTATTGCCAATTCCCTGGGCCTGAAACCGAACGTGAAGCAGCCCGTGGCAGAGGCCGTTGCCGGATATTTGCACGACAAGCATCTCCTGCTGGTGTTGGACAACTTTGAGCAGGTGCTGGACGCAGGCTCAGAGGTCCTCCAATTGTTGAGCGCTTGCCCTAATTCAAAAGTGCTTGTGACCAGCCGAGAGCCGTTGCATGCGTATGGCGAGTGTCGCTTTCGGGTGCCGCCGTTGGAACTGCCCGACCGCCAGCATCTATCAGACCCGGACGTGTTGGCGGGCCTGGCGTCGATCGTGCTCTTCTTGCAGCGCGCGCAGGCTCGCAAACCAGACTGGACTCTCACTCCGGTAAACGCCGGGACCATCGCAGATATTTGTCTCCACCTGGATGGGCTGCCACTGGCCATCGAGTTGGCCGCAGCGCGGATTGAAGAACTCTCACCGGAACAGATCCTGGCCGGGCTGGGCGACCGGCTCAAACTGTTGCGGGCCGACCTGCGTTATCTGCCGCCGCGCCAGCAAACGTTAAGAGGCGCGATTGATTGGAGCTATCATCTGCTAACACTCGGAGAACGCACGCTGTTTCGTCGGCTTAGTGCATTTGTTGGTGGATGCAATCTGGCGGCCGTACAGGCGGTCTGCAATGCCCACCAGGACTTACCGTTTGAGCCACAAGCAGGGATTACGGCGTTGAGCAGCAAGAGTTTGCTGTATCGCGAGACGGGAGTGGAGGACGAGCCGCGGTGGCGGATGCTGGAGAGCATTCGCGAATATGCCCGAGAGCGGTTGGAGTCGAGCGGTGAAGCGCCCGAGATCCATCGGCTTCAGGCCGAATACTATGCCATGTTGGCCGAAACATTTCGGGCGCATCTGGATGGACCAGAAGAGTTGCCGTGGCTCGACTGCCTTGATCAAGATCATGACAACCTGCGCGCGGCGCTCGATTGGGCAATCGCTCAAAGTCTCACTGAGATAGCCTTGCGCCTGAGCACGGCCGCGTGGCCATTCTGGTGGCGACGTGGCTATGTCAGCGAAGGGCGCCGTTGGCTGAATGCAGTGTTGTCATTGCCTGGCGACGGCGTTGCTGATCTACTTCGGGCCAAAGCGTTCCATGCTGCAGGTGCATTAGCGCGCGTTCAGAGTGATTTCGACTCGGCCAAACAATTCCACCAACAGGCGCTGATACTGCGCCGCAGAGTGGGCGACCACAAGGGAATTGCCGCTTCGCTCAACAGCCTGGGCATTCCGCTAATGTTTGAAGGACACTATGCGGAAGCCGAAGTCCTCTTTCAGGAAAGCCTGAACGCCTATCGGGAGTTGGGTCTCAAAGCACCGGCGCTTATGCCGCTCAATAACCTGGCAGTCACGGTCATGTACCAGGGCGACTATGAGCGAGCACAGCAATTGCATGAAGAGGCTTTAGGGTTGTATCGAGAATTGCAGGACCGACAGGGCATGGCCGGCTCGTTGGGCAATCTGGGCGACGTGCTGCGTTACCAGGGCAACTACGCGCGCGCCCGACAAGTGCTGGAAGAGAGCCTGTCGATCTTTCGCGAAGCGCGCAGCAAGCAAGACATTGCGATAACGTTGGACAGTCTGGCCCGTGTCGATCTGGCGACTGGCCATATCGATTGCGCTGTGTTGGCGCTGGCCGAAAGCTTGACACTGAATCGTGAAGTAGGCGACAAAATGGCGATTGCCGATAACCTGGAGGGTCTGGCTGCGGCGATCTGTGCCCAGGCCGATCGGCTTCAAACGCTCGACGCAAGCATCTGTGCTGCGGTCCGATGGCTGGCCGCCGCCGATAGGTTGCGGGGCGCGATCGGTTCACCGCGCTCGCCCACAGAATGTGCGGAAGTTGATCGCGTTGTGGCGCAACTGCGGGATCAACTCACGCCCGATACGTTCCGCGTCGAATGGTGTCACGGTGAAACGATGTCGGCCCAACAGGCGGTCGAAGAGGCGCTGGCTCACCTGGAGCAAACGGCATGAACGACATCGTCTCGTTCGGGGCGTGGCTCAAGCTCCGCCGAACTGCGCTCGACCTGACGCAATGGGATCTGGCCGAGCGGGTGGGCTGTTCCCGCGAGGCCATTCAGAAGATCGAATCAGGCACACGTCGTCCCTCCAGGCAGATCGCCGAACTGCTCATCGCGTGCCTCGACATTCCACCGGAAGAACGCCCCACCTTCGTGCGCTGGGCAAGATTGGGACCCGAAGCAGCTCCTCCTGAACTGCCGCGCGCCTCCACTCCTCCCTCCACTACTGTGGCGTCCGTTGAAGCGATTGTCCCCACACCACCATCCAACTTGCCGGCTCCGCTCACCTCGCTGATCGGGCGTGACGAAGAGGTGGAGGCAGTGCGGCGCTCTTTGCTCCGCGACGAGGTGCGGCTGCTGACCCTGGTCGGCCCACCCGGCATCGGCAAGACCCGGCTGAGCATTGCCGTCGCCGCACGCCTCGCTGAGCACTTTCGAGACGGCGTGTACTTTGTCGCGCTGGACACGGTCAATGACACCCAGCTAGTGATCGCGGCCATTGGCAAATCATTGGGCCTCAAACCAAGCGAGAAGCAGTCCATAGTGGAGGCTGTGACCGGATATTTGCACGATAAGCAGATCCTGCTGGTGTTGGACAACTTTGAGCAGGTGCTGGATGCCGGACATCAGATTCTGCAATTGCTCAGCGCCTGTCCGGGCTTGAAGGCGTTAGTGACCAGCCGGGAGCCACTGCACGCCTATGGCGAGTGCCGCTTTCAGGTGCCGCCGTTGGAACTGCCCGACCGCCAGCGTCTGCCCGACCGAGACGTGCTGGCTGGTTTGGCTTCGATTGCCCTCTTTACGCAGCGTGCCCAGGCGCGCAAACCAGATTGGCTCTCCTCCCCGGCTCACATCGGGACTATCGCGGCCATTTGTCTTCATTTGGACGGGCTGCCTTTGGCGATCGAGCTGGCCGCGGCACGGATTGAGGACCTCGCGCCGGAACAGATCTTGGCTGGCCTGGGCGACCGGCTCAAACTTCTCAAGGGCGATTTGCGCTATCTGCCGCCGCGCCAGCAGACTTTAAGAGGAGCGATTGATTGGAGCTATCATCTTCTGACCGTCGGAGAAAAAACACTTTTTCGCCGGCTGAGTGTATTCGTGGGGGGATGCAATCTGGCGGCGGTGCAAGCGGTCTGCAACGCCAACCTCCCATTTGAGGTGCCAGAGGGTCTTGCGGCCCTAGTCACCAAGAGTTTGCTGTATCGCGAGGTGGGGGTGGAGGGCGAGCCGCGGTGGAGGGTGCTGGAGAGCATTCGCGAATATGCCCGGGAGAAATTGGAGGTGAGCGGGGAAGCCTTGACGATCCATCGAACTCATGCTGCGTACTATGCCACGTTGGCGGAAGCGGCCGAGCCTAAATTGCGTGGCGCCGAGCAGTTGGCCTGGCTAGATCGTTTGGAGAATGAGCATGAGAATTTGCGCGCCGCGTTTGAATGGTCGTTGAGAGACCGAGCGTACGATGCCCAGGAATCAGTCCGATTGACCGGCGCTCTCTATCCATTCTGGAAACGGCGTGCTCATTGGAGTGAAGGACGCGACTGGCTCAAGCGCGCCCTGGCGCAGTCCGCCGATTCGCAGGTGACGCGAGAGCGGGTCAAGGCGCTCAACGCCGCAGTGCTTTTGGCCGCAGATCAGGCTGACACGGAGCCAGCATGGCAACTGGCGCAAGACAACCTGGCGCTTTCGCGGGAGCTCGGGGATGTGGGTAGTATTGCTCGCTCGCTCAATTCTCTCGGCTTTCTACTGTGGAAAAAAAAGGATTTCGCTGCCGCTCGCGCATCCTGCGAGCGAGCATTGAGATTATGCTGTGAACTAGGTGACAGACTCACAGTCGCAGACTCGCTGCACAATCTGAGCCATATCGCTATCAACCAGGGCGATTATGAAACAGCACAGATTTATTGTAGCGAAGCGGCAACGATCTATCGAGAGGTTGAGGATGAAATCGGCCTTGACGATGCGCTAGGCGACCTGGGACTCGTGGCTTATCTACGGGATGATCATGCGACAGCGCGTCCGTATCTTGAGGAAAGCCTGGCGCGATTCCGGCGAGCCGCCAGCGTGCCCGGTGTTGTATCTGCGCTAAACCGGTTGGGCGATCTGGCGCGGTGTCAGGGCGATTACGCCCAGGCTGAGAGGCTCTATGCCGAATGTGTCGCGTTGTATCGAGATTCAGGCGACAAGGATGAGTTTCCCAGTTTGCTTCACAATCTGGCTTATGCGGTGCTGCATCGGGGCGATTGTGCACAGGCGCTAGGTTTGTTCAATGCGGGACTGGCCATACAGCACGAGATGGGCAACCAGGCCGGCATTGTCGAATGCCTGGCTGGAATCGCCAGTGTGGTGATCGCGCAGGGCAAGGCCCAACAAGGAGCGCAACTGCTCAGCGCCGTCGAGGTGCTGCGTGAAGCGAGTGGCAGCGCTTGGTGGCCGGCTGATCGCATCGAATATGAGCACAGCCTGGCTCTCTTGCATCAATCGCTCAGTGAGAGGGCCTTGGCGGCGGCATGGGACGAGGGACGGGGCCGGCCCTGGGAAGAGGCCGTGGCCGACGTTCTGCCGATCAACGCTCAACATTTCTCTAGATCGCACACAGTTAATTGCCCGCTGAACGCCGGGGATCGGACCATCGAGGTTGCCGGGACTTTCGAGGAGACTGGGTAACGGATCTTGGCCAACGCTTCCGGAGCCGAAGAAATTGATCCGACAGTCGATTGAGGATAGTCTCCCTGGCGAGTGTTGGTCGACTACAATCGAACTAACTTCACTGAGTCAGAGGGCACGATGTCAAGATTAGTCCAGCCAGGCGATTTCTGTCCCAATCCAGACTGTGCTGATGACGGTAAGCGACGTGGCGCAACTCAACGGAATATCATCAAGGTCGGGCGAGCGCGCAACGGCCAACTACGGCATCAATAAACCTCTTGCATAAGTCGTAATTGTGTCATAAGGGGCGAATGCTATGTGAAACCGTTCAAACCCTGAGTGATGCCGACTTCAAACGCTCGACGGGTGTCCGACGCCCGACCTTTGATCTGATGTTGACCGTGGTTGAACACGGGCTGCGGGACTTTGGCCGACCGCCGAAACTAAGTCGCGCCGATCAGTTGTTGATGACGTTGATGTATTGGCGCGAATATCGCACGGAGTTTCACATTGGCCTGACCTACGGCGTCAGCGAGTCGACGGTCTGTCGGACAATCCGCAAGTTGGCTGATTGCCAAACGCGCAGCCAGTGTGAAGGTTTGAACAAGATCGGTACAGCTGGCTGGCGATTGAACCATCGAGCGTTGGCACGAGTAGTGCTATAGCTTGCTCGGAGCCGGGTATCCCGCGCCCGAGACAGCGTAGCCCGAATTACAGGGGAATGATCAACCAGACAGCAAGACTTGCTCCGGGAGGCAGATGTGAAATTTCAGCTGATTCGCAGCGCAACTTTACGAATGGACTATGCCGGGCAGCGGTTCGTAATCGATCCCTATCTCGCGGCCAGACACTCACGGCCATCGTATGCGGGCAATTCGCTCAATCCGCTGGTTGATCTACCCTGTTCGCCGGCAGAAGTCATCGCTGGCGTTGAGTGGGTGCTCGTCTCCCACTTGCATTCCGATCACTTTGATCCTGCCGCGCAGGAACTCTTGCCGAAAGACACGCCCATTCTTTGTCAACCAGGTGATGAAGCCTGGATTGCGGGCAAGGGCTTCCGCCGGATAACGCCGGTCGTGCAGGGTCTGGCCTGGCAAAGCATCATGATTACGCGCACACCCGGTCAACATGGGAGTGGCGATGTCCTGGCCGAGATGGGTCAGGTTTCAGGTTTCATCTTCCAAGCCGAGAACGAGCCGACGCTTTACTGGGCCGGTGACACCATCTGGTACGAGGGTGTAGCTGATACGATCGCGCGCACCCGGCCGCAGATCATCGTCACCCATTCGTGCGGGGCCGTGTGGGGCGCGCACGTCCCGATCGTGATGGACGCGGCCCAAACGATCGCGGTCTGCCAGGCGGCCCCGAACAGCATTGTGATCGCAACCCATATGGACTCGGTCGATCACGCCACGATCTCGCGTGAGAACTTGCGTCAGTATGCGGACGCCCATGGCATCGGGCCAGATCGACTTTTGATTCCTGCCGACGGCGAAACCCTTGCCTTGTGAATGGCACATTGATGACCTGATGTAACATGGAGAACACATGGATATTGACCCGAATGCGCCATGATTACGCGCCAGGAGACCTCGATTGCGGCACTGCTGGAGAAGGTCCGGGCGTTGACACATCAGGAGCAGCAGTGCGAGCATCGTCTATGAGGCAAGGTTATCGGATTCGCCTTACGTGGAAACGATTACGCGAGGCCGAGCGGTGAGTGATGGGTCGCCTATCCGTCCCGCCGAGATCAGACGGAACTCACCGTGACAGAACACGACTGGATAGCCGGTCACATGATGGAGCTGTCTCAAATAGGTCTGGAGCAGTGCCTCGACAAGTCGGTATGTGATGACCGGTTTTGTCATCGAGGTCACGAGCGTGGAGATGGTCAACGGCGGAGCAGCGGCCAGGCTACTCGTTCGGATTGTTGTACAGAGAGGCCAGGGGCGTTGGCTCATTGCTGACTATTCAGAGGCACAATAATCAGCGAGGGCAGACTAACACAGCGTGTCGCCGGATACACGCTGTTCAGGCTGCTGCCCGTTTGATCACTGGCTGACACCAAAACGGCCAAAATAAAGGGTATTCACCATACAATGAAGATTCATCTCGTGGATGGTACTTACGAACTGTTCCGAAATCACTTCGGCGCCCCTCCCAAACAGGCGCCCGATGGCCGTCAGGTCGGCGCGACGCTCGGTCTGGTGAGAAGCCTGCTGATGCTGCTCAACACGCCGGGGGTGACGCACGTCGCGTGCGCCTTCGATCATGTCATCGAGTCGTTCCGCAACGATCTGTTTGCCGGCTACAAAACGAGCGCCAGCATCGACCCTGACCTGTTGGCCCAATTCCCGCTGGCCGAAGAAGCCGTTTCAGATCTGGGAGTAGTGGTCTGGCCGATGGTCGAGTCTGAAGCCGACGATGCTTTAGCCACGGCTGTCAAATGTTTCAAAAACCACAAGACTGTTGAACAGATCGTCATCTGCTCGCCTGACAAAGACTTGGCGCAGCTGGTCTCCGGCCAACAGATCGTGTGTTGGGATCGTCGGCGCGACATTATCATGAATGAGGCCGGTGTCCTAGAGAAGTTCGGCGTAAGGCCACAGTCCATTCCGGACTGGCTCGCATTGGTGGGTGATGCGGCTGATGGCTACCCCGGAATCCCCGGCTGGGGGGCCAAGTCAACGGCGGCGGTGCTGTCGCGCTTCGAGCACTTGGAGTCGATCCCGAACGACGGAGGCACATGGGGGTTGAAAACGATCTCCGCCGGCCGCGCTGCAAGCCTGGCGGATAGCTTAGCGCAGCGCCGTGACGAGGCGCTGCTTTACCGTCAGCTGGCCACCCTTCGCAACGACGTACCGCTTCGGGAGAAGCTCAGCGATCTAAAATGGCAAGGAGCACACGACCATCTAATAAAATTCTGCCGCGAATTGGGCGATGAGCGCATCCCGGCGCGTATTTCGCGTTGGCGGTAGGGTCCCCTCTGCGCCGAACTTCGCCGCGTGAGGCAAGGGGCGGGGAATCCAGTCGCCCGCGATAGCCGTTCGACAGTGTGTCGGTTTATAAAAGCCGCCAGCAATTGCAGTCAGCCGACCACCCAGCTGCGCCTTGCGGCTGATACGCGGCACATCGGTTGGCGCCTCGTCGTGCCCGGCGCAAAGCGCCGGCGACGCGTTAGGCGAGCGGGCCACCGCCACTTCGTGGCGGACACACCGCACTGCGTCCACGCAGTGGGTGCACGCCTTACCCGCCGCATTGCGGCGGAGGCGCGCTGGGCGAGTGTGGCCTGGGCGGCACTTCCGCATGTCCAACACAGAGTCCAGCAACACATGAACAGCCACGAAGTCATTCAGTCACAATATCTCTCAGCACTCGCCATGCTCAAACAGGCGATCGTCAAATGTCCGCCAGCGATGTGGGATGCCTCACAGGATAAGGATAAAGTCTGGTTTGTCGCCTATCATGCGCTGTACTATGCCCACCTGTATTTGCAGGCCAGCCGGCAGGATTTCATCCGTTGGAGAAAACACAGCAATCCCGTTAGTAGTGCGCCGTTCTCGGAAGAGGAAGTCCTCGAGGATCTGGCGTTTGTCGAGCAGGAGGTTACCCGGCGTGTTCCTCTCACCGACCTTGAGGCGGAATCGGGCTTCCACGGATTTCAGATCGATAAATTGGAATTGCAGTTCGTCAACATCCGCCATATCCAGCAGCACACGGGCGAACTTTACGAGAGATTGGGTGCTCGTGGGGCCATCAGACTTGACTGGGCCGAGCACCGGCATAGCCAGAAAAAATGGCCCAACCAGTGATAGCCTGGCCCGGCGACTTATCTCAACCATCGGGCGGCACGGCATAACGCCTATGCGTCAATCAGTGGTGCTCATCACAATTTCGATTGTACTTGCGGCGTGTGCGCTCGCACCCGATCACGCAGGTGTTCCCCTCGCGCCAACTGCTCCCGCTGCGACTCAGCCCGCGTGTCAACCGGCGCTGACTCAGCCGTCCAATAATGGTTTTCCCGAAATCCAGGCAACCACAAAATCGGCGGTGGAGATATGGGCCTTGCTATTTTTCGACCAGACACAAGCCAGGCAAGATGCAAAAATTGTCTGGAGGGTTACGGGCACGGGCCAACTCACCGTTCAGGCCCAACAAGAAGATGGGACAATCATCCAGCCAATATGGGGACCGGAGTATCATGGCGGTTCCAATTGGGACCGCCCGGGCGATGAATGGGGCACCGGCTTCAACTTCCCGGAACCAGGCTGTTGGACACTCACGGTCACACGGGGCGAGGCCACTGGCGAAATCCGGCTGGAAGTAGTGGCGCCATAATCGCCGCCGCGCATGAGGGGGCACATGTTGGATGAGCACCTGCAAGCTAATCGAAACCTGTGGGATCAATGGACCGTCGAGCACGAACAGTCCGCGTTTTACGATGTGGCCGGTTTCAAGGCGGGGCGCGACCGACTGCGATCCATCGAACTCGCTGAACTGGGCGACGTCTCTGGTCAATCGCTGCTCCATCTGCAATGCCACTTCGGGCTGGATACTCTGGCCTGGGCGCGCCGCGGTGCGATCGTGACCGGCGTCGATCTCTCGGAGAAATCGATCGCGCTGGCGCGCTCGTTGAGCCAGGAACTGAACCTGCCTGCGGCCTTCGTCTGTTCCGATATTAATCGGCTGCCCGACGTGCTATCGGGCGAGTTTGATCTGGTTTTCACTTCGTACGGTGTCTTGCACTGGTTGCGCGATCTGTCGCGCTGGGGGCACATCATCGCGCACTTCTTGAAGCCCAATGGTCGCTTTTACATCGTCGAAGATCATCCCACTTTTCGGATGTTCACCACCGAGGCCGACACCCAGATCAAATTGGCCAATCCGTATTTCTTTTCGGACATCCCCGACCGGGTCGAAACGACGGGCTCGTATGCCACGGATAATCAGGGCGAAGCCGCGTCGTTTTACATTTGGAATCACAGTCTGGGCGAAGTGCTCATGACCCTCATCGAGGCCGGTCTGGCTATTGAATTCCTGCACGAGTTTCCCTTTGCGGCCCGGGCGAAATTTCCGTTTATGGAAAAAGGCGCAGACGGCTGGTGGCGTTTGCCTGCGCAGTATGTGCAAATTCCCTTTTTGTTTTCGCTGCTGGCCCGCAAGGCCGGGCCACAATGCGCACAACTAGCGGACCGCTTCGCGAATAAGACACACTGCACGGGACAGCATCAGACGCGCACTCGGTGGCATGGTGCAGCGGTTTGAGAAATTACGAAAGGCTTGCTTCCTCACATGTCTACTTCGAATTCAAATTATCCTATTCTTGAACTGCGTGTCGCAGTCACCACCAGTGACTATGAGCGCTTGCTCAAATTCTATTGCGATGGACTGGGGCCTGAACCGGCGCAACTCTGGCAGAACTGTCAAGGTTGAGCGGCCATCCTGAAGATGGGCCAGGCCACACTAGAGATTTTTGATGAAGCCCAGGTCCAAACCATTGA
>JAUQXD010000020.1 GCA_030834835.1 Thermoflexales bacterium
AAACGCCATCAGTTGTGTCGCCGCGACGGGTGGATCGACCAACGCCGTGCTGCATCTGTTGGCGCTGTCGAAGGAAGTGGGCGTCGCGCTCAACATTGACGACTTCGATCGCATTAGCGAACACACGCCCATCATCGCGGATTTGAAGCCCGGCGGTCGTTTCGTCGCCAACGATCTGTACGCGGCGGGCGGCATTCAACTCGTTGCGAAGCGTTTGCTCGATGGCGGATATTTGCACAAAGACGCGATCACCGTCACGGGCAAGACGATCGGCGAAGAAGCCAACAAAGCGAAAGAAACACCGGGGCAAGAGGTCGTCGTCCCGCTCGATCGGCCCGTGAAACCCACTGGTGGTCTCGTCATTCTGAAGGGCAACCTCGCACCGGAAGGCTGCGTGGTCAAGATGGCCGGCCACAACATGCTCTATCATCGCGGCCCGGCCCGCGTCTTCGATTGCGAGGAAGATTCATTTGAAGCCGTGAAGAACAACTTGATCAAGCCGAACGATGTGGTGGTCATTCGCTATGAAGGTCCGCGCGGCGGCCCCGGCATGCGTGAGATGTTGGGCGTCACGGCTGCGCTCGCTGGCGCGGAACTCGATCATTCCGTGGCGCTGTTGACGGATGGCCGCTTCAGCGGCGCCACTCACGGCCTGATGGCGGGACACGTCGCGCCTGAAGCCGCGCGCGGCGGCCCGATTGCGGCCGTGCGCGACGGCGACATGATTGTGTTCGACATCAACGCGCGCAAACTCAGCGTGGAAATCTCGGACGCCGAGCTGGCCGCTCGGTTGAAAGACTGGACGCCGCCTGCGCCGCATTACAAGACGGGCGTGATGGCGAAGTACGCGAATGCGGTGTCGTCGGCATCAACAGGTGCGACAACGATCTAGACACGCAATACGCAACACGTGGTGCGTGGTGCGTGAACAAGGAGAGAGACATGAAACTTACCGGCGCGAAAATCATCTGGGAATGTCTGGTGCGTGAAGGCGTCGAGACGGTCTTTGGTTATCCCGGCGGCACGATTTTGCCCGCGTACGATGCGATGCTGGATTATCCGATCCATCATGTGCTCTGTCGCCATGAACAAGGCGGCACGCACATGGCCGACGCGTATGCGCGCGCGTCGGGCCGCGTGGGCGTGATGTTCGCCACCTCCGGCCCCGGCGCGACCAACACCGTCACCGGCCTCGCCACCGCGATGATGGATTCGTCGCCGGTCGTGTGTATTACGGGGCAAGTGTCCACGCCGCTCGTCGGGCTGGATGCGTTTCAAGAAACCGACGTGACTGGCGTCACGTTGCCCGTGACCAAGCACAACTATCTGATTACGCGGCCCGAAGACATCGCGCGCTCCATCCGCGAAGCGTTTTACATCGCGCGCACGGGGCGACCCGGCCCGGTGCTGGTGGACATCACCAAAGACGCGCAGCAGAAAGACACCGAGTTTGATTGGGATGCCGCCGCACCGAGCCTGCCCGGCTACCGCCCCGATCTGCACGCCCTGCCCGAAGAATATGAGAAGGCCTTGAACTTGATCCGCAGCGCAAAGCGACCGGTGATCCTTGCGGGGCGCGGCGTACTGCAATCGGGCGCGATGCGGGCCGTGCAGGAATTTGCCGAGAAAACCAATACCCCCATCGCGATGACGCTGTTGGGCATCGGCGGCATCCCGGCCAATCATCCGCTCAATCTGGGCATGATGGGCATGCACGGCGAAGCGTGGGTCAACCATGCGATTCAACAGGCCGACCTGCTGCTAGCCTTCGGGATGCGCTTCGACGATCGGGTCACGGGAAATGTGAAGACGTATGCGCCTAAGGCGATGAAGATTCACATCGACATCGATCCGTCTGAGATCAATAAGGTCGTGAAGGTCGATGTCGCGCTCGTCGGCGATCTGTGCGAGGTGCTGCAAGAACTCGCGCCGCGCGTGCAGGCGTGTGATCACGGCGAGTGGCTGGCACACATCGACGAGATGAAGGGCGATTCGGCGGTGCGTGATATTCAGGGCTTGCCCGATACCGGCCACCTGTATGCCGCGCACGTCATCAACGATCTGTGGCGCTTCACCAAAGGCGAAGCGTTGATCTGCACCGACGTGGGTCAGCATCAAATGTGGACGGCGCAGTACTACAAGCAAAACCGCCCGTTCAACTTCATCACATCGGGCGGCCTGGGCACGATGGGCTTCGGCCTCCCGGCGGCCATCGGCGCCAAGATGGCGCGGCCCGAGGCCAACGTGTGGTCGATCTCCGGCGACGGCGGCTTCCAGATGACGCTGGCCGAACTGGCGACGGCGGCGCAGGAAGGCATCAAAGTCAACGCGGCCATCATCAACAACGGCTATCTGGGCATGGTGCGGCAGTGGCAAGAGTTCTTCTACGACAAGCGCTATGCGGCCACGCCGATGCTCAGCCCTGATTTCGTGAAGATCGCGGAAGCGTATGGTCACAAAGGCATTCGCGTCACGCAGCGATCGGAAGTGGAAGACGCCCTGCGCGAAGCCGAGGCTTATCCCGGCACAGTCGTGATCGATTTCCGCGTCGAGAAGGAAGACGCCGTGTACCCGATGGTTCCCGCCGGAGCCGATCTGCACGCGATGATCCGTCGTCCCATGCCACAGACCAATGTGATGGTCGAAAGCGGCGGCGATGCGGAGTGGGACATCTCGGTCAAGTAATGCGTACCGCGTAATACGTAATTACGAAGTACGCATTACGTATTACGCTTCACGGAGAGAGAAATGTCTGCACATACCTTTGTGGCTTACGTCGAAGATAAACCTGGTGTGCTGAATCGCGTCTCGTCGTTGTTCCGTCGGCGCACCTTCAACATCGAATCGCTGACGGTCGGGCATACCGAGCAACCCGGTGTGTCGCGCATGACCATCGTCGTCGATACCGACGAACTCGGCGCGCGGCGCGTGGAAGCGAACCTGTACAAGCTGGTCAACGTCCTGCGCGTCGATAACGTCACGGCGCAAGCGACGGTGGAACGTGACCTCGCGCTGATCAAGGTGACGGCCCGCAACGGCAAACGCTCCGAGATCATGCAGCTGGTCGATGTCTATCGGGCGCGCATCGTC
>JAUQXD010000231.1 GCA_030834835.1 Thermoflexales bacterium
CCGAGGTTAAATCGTGCCATTCTGGCGGGCGGTTATCGCGCGGGTGTGCCCAGTACGGCGATCACGTCCGTCGATGCGGGTTCGGGCGCAGCAACGAGCATCGGCAATTTACCGGCGGCCCGCGCCTATTCGACGGCCACCTATGCTGCCTCGAATGACACCGTGTACGTCTTCGGCGGCAGCGATCAACTCCACACGGCGAACGACTTTGATTCAATCTACGCGATCGACCCTGACACAGGCGCGGCCCGCACCGTCGCGGCGACTTTGCCCGCCGGGCGCAATAACGCCGTCGCGGTGTATGTTGAACATCTCAACCAGATCGTGATCCTCGGCGGTTGGTATTACGACGCGGGCGTAGAGAAATATGCGGACACGATCTACGTGTTCGACGTAGCGACGGAATCGATCAGTACCGCACCCTTCACGCTCCTGCAACCCGGCTTTGGTCTGGCCGCGGCGTATTCGCCGTTGACGCAGCAGGTGTACTTTTTCGGTGGCTCGCCGGATGGTGGTGCGACTTTCGACGACAAAGGTTACGCGCTCACGTTGAATGCCGATCACACCGGCTCGATTGAGACGCTCAGCGTGAAGCTGCCCAAAGCCGATCGGGGCGGGGTAGCCGTGGAAGATCCGACCACGCATCTGATCTATATCATCAACGGGCAGTACAACGGCAACATCGTCGCCTTCGATCCGACTTCAGGAGAATTATGGCGCACGCCGATCGAATTGCCGCGCAACGACGCGGGCAGCCTGCTGATGCGTCCCTATTCCAGTGTGATCTACTCAGCGCGGCAACGGCACGCGCTCGTGATCGGCGGCGGCTTCTGGAATACAACCGGCGATAGCAACGTGTGGCGCATTCCGCTGGGTGACGGGCCAAGTGTACCGATCGGGCACTGGGATTTCAGCAACTCGCAGCTCGGCAATATCGATTACATGAGCAGTGTCTACTGGCGCGTGGCGATCGGGCGTCAGAGTGCGGCGCTCAGATACTTTGACTCTGATAAGTACGTGCGTTATCCGGGCGCGTACACGGCCGCGGGCATGGGCGGCATGACGCTCAATCCGACGGATGGCACCACGTGGTTCACGACCTGGAACGGCAATACGATCAGCGTCAGGCGCGACACGGGCAACGCGGTCGAGACCCGCTTCACCGAAACGCGCGTGGCCCCGATCGCGGCGGATGCACCCGACGCGGTGGTCCCGTACAACAATCACACGCCCTTCTTTGGCAGCGGCCGCAACTTGAAGTGGCAGAACGTCAGTGATTACTCGAACGGAACGTGGCATACCAGCTTTGTGGCGCCCAATACCAATGTCTGGCAATGGACGCATATCCCGGCAATCGCGCACCGCAACTTCAGCGAAGCGTGGGCCATCGTCGAGCCGTGGTACTACTCGCTCAGTCGGCCCGAATCGCCCGCTGCGCCGAATGCCGGGCCTGTCCCGACCAGACCGCAGCTCGGACGGGTGTCTTACGAATACTACGGCACCAACTACGCGGACAATCTGTATGGCTTTCCGTGCGGCGCCAGTCTGTGGGCGACAGACCTCGTGTTCGGCCTCAACGGCGATTGGTGGATCGGCGGCCAGGGCGGCGTGTGCCGTTATTCAAGTGCCTTTCCGCCCACGAATCCCAATTTTCCGGGTAATCTCTTCGCGCCGACGATCGGCACGAACGTGAAGAAGTTATCGGTCGATGGCGATGGCCGCATCTGGGCAGCAGTGATGCCGGACTCTGCCGGTAACAGCGGCGGCCTCAGTGCATATGAAGTGCTTGGCCCGGCCAATACGTTGGGCACGGTACGCACGCAAGATTGGAACTGGCTTACCGCGCCGATCGGCACGCTGACCTCGCTGGCCAATGGTTACAACAGCGGCATTCGCGCCATCACGGCTAACGGCGAGCGCGTGTGGATGGCGCTTAACACTGATCCCGACAACGGCCCGCTGGTGATGTTCTCGCCGCGCTGGCAGCAATTGACCTCAACCAATGAAACCTCGTTGTGGGGCGTGCGAAAAGTCTTTCTGGCGCGGGGGCGAGCGTTCCTGGCGACCAACGGCGACCGATTGGCGACATTGCAGCCCGATGGGATCACGTGGGACGATCGGGCGCTGGCGGGCGTGAAGGCGGTGACGGCCGATCAAAAAGGCCGCATCTGGATCGGCGCGGGCGATGGTGTGCGCCGCTGGACTCCGACCGGCTGGGACATGATCGAGGGCGCATCTGGCACACCACCGATCGGCCCGATCAATGCAATCGCGGTAGACAGCAAGGGGCGCATGTGGATCGGCGGCGAAAACGGTTTGACGTTATTCGATCGCGATCGCTGGGTCACGACGATCGCGCCGCCGACGGGATCGATTTCTGTCACAGCAGTAATGGTCGATCGCGATGACAACGTGTGGGCGGGCACGGCGCAGGGTCTGGCGAAACTCAACACGACCGATCAAACATGGACGACATTCACGACGGCTAACAATCTTTACACGAACAATATCTTCGACATTCAGTTGTTGGGTGACGGCAAAATCGCCGTCAGCACCAGCGGCACGGGCGGCGGCCTCAGCCTGTACGATGGCGCCACCTTCACGAAGCAAACGTATCCGCCGGGCGCGGATCAACCCTTGACGGCGGATCAGATCGGTCGCCTGTGGGCGGGCGGGATCAATCGTGAACCCACCGGGTATTACGGGCGTTTCTGGACCAACAGCGGTCTGATCGATTCGAAAGTGATCGATAACGCCAGCGATGGTGCGAACCTGGTGTGGTTCACGCATCCCAGCGGTGGCGTCAGCATCCGCAGTTCGTTCCTGCCGCCGCTCGCCGAAGTGCAGCCACAGATCAATCCGGTCAACGGCATCGTGCCCAATCGGGGCAGCGAGGGCGATGTGGTTTACATTAACGGCAGCGGCTTTGGCACGAATCCATCGGAAGTCAGCGTCATGGTCGGCGGCGCACCGGTCGACATTGAGACAGTCAATGATTTGCAGATCAAAGCCCGGTTGCGCGGTGACAACCTCACCGGCGATCTGACCGTGCGCCGTGGCAAGCGCAGCGTGACGCAGGGCGGCGGCGCGATACCGCCCTTCTGCGCCGTGCCCAGGATCACGAACGTGTCGCCGACCGGCGGCAACGTCGGTGTGGAGATCAAGATCACCGGCAGCAACTTCGATCCGAATGCGACCGTGCAGCTGGGCGGCGGCAGCGTCAAGCCGCTGGGCTTGAAAGGCGCCGGCACGGCCAGTGCCTGGATCGCCA
>JAUQXD010000232.1 GCA_030834835.1 Thermoflexales bacterium
TAACTGTATTCAAATTGGTTGTCAATTGTAACGGGGGACAATTGACGACTGCTCCGCTCACCTGCCCCGCTTTCAGCCAGACAGGAGGATACCATGTCAACACAACAGAATCAAGGCGCCATGCGTGAAGTGATCGCCGAAGCGTTCAATCAAGGCCATTACGCCGTGCTGCACAAGCACTTCCGGCCCGATTTTGTCGAACATCAATTCGGGCTGCACGCCACCATCGAAGGTATGCAAGGCGATATTCAATTCCTGCGCACCGCCTTTCCGGATTTCAACTTGACTATCGAAGAGCTGGTGGCCGAGGCCGACAAAGTATGGGTGCGTATGACGGCGCGCGGCACCAATCGCGGCGGGTTTATGGGACCACCCAACGGCAAGACCTTTGAGGTCGCCGTGTTCGACGAATGTCGATTCGAAGACGGCAAAATCGTTGAGCACTGGGGCTCGCCTGATCGCTTCGCGCTATTGGCCCAATTGGATCTGCTGCCGAAACGATCAGTGAACGTTACGCCTTGATTTCGGGATCGCCTGCGCCCAGCGCCAACTCGACGGCTTCGTCCATCTTCAATGCCTCGCCCGCCCGCCTGTCGACTCGAACTCGGTCGCCGCGCGGGTCTGTCGAATTCGGGCTACAAAACTGCGCCGGATCAATCCGGCTTAACCCGGCTCATCGGGTGGCGTTGAGTAGACCGACGATTGATCGCCGGTCGAGCGCGCATCTGATTCTGTCCCGCGAAGCGTGTCCGCTTCAGAGTCCGTTGTCGGCTTGCTCCGCCCACTGTTGCGGCAGCACCAGTATCATCTTCACAAGGTTACGGACCGCGGCGTCATATTACAACCTGGACCAGCATGAAGGACTGGCCTGGGTGACATTGTGTTCATCTGTTGCACAGAGCTCATTTAACTGGGACTGCCTGTATGGTTTCCTGGCCGCTTTCTTCACCCAGGCCAACTAGCGATTTGCCATCTTTGCTCCATCCGAATATCGGCCACAATTCTGCCCCTGACGCTTCCGACATCTCACCACTTGGCAAAGAGACGATCCCGATTTGGTTCCCATGAAGAAAAAATGAAATTGCAATACGCTTGCTGTCTGGCGACCAGAAGAGATCGGTGCTTTGTTTCCAGTCTGCCGGAAGCGTCCAGTCATTGAGGACACGTTTTGAGGCGCTATCCACGACTACGATCTTTCCGGGGTACGAGTCCCCCAATATGGCTATCGTCTTTCCATCCGGGGACCACGCCGGGACGAGAAGAATAGGTCCAGTTTGAGTGTAGACCAGAGTTGTCACTCCCGTGCCTACATCCAAGTCCTTAACTTCACCAAATTTCTCATCTGAAGCATAAGCAAGGTGAGTGCCGTCGGGAGACCAACTGGCGCCTTGCGACCAGTTCATAATGCCGATAGGCGCAAGATCTTCTTGCCCTGTTCCATCGGTGCGGACGAGAATCGCATTACTACTCTTCCCGCCGCCTCCGGCCGCCAGTATCCATTTGCCAGAGGGTGACCAAAATTGCCGCTCGCAGAAGAATTCGCCCTGATACAACAACCTTCTTTCCGAAGGTGCATCCCGTCTGACTATCCAGAGACCGGCAATATATTTCTTCTCTTGATTGGGGTGATATATTCCCACCACAAATTCCGATCCATCTGGCGACCAGCTTGTTCCTATCAAATGATCATCTTGAATGACAAGCGTCGCACTTGATGGGTCTGTCACCTTTGCCAGCCATAGATTGCTTCCACAAGTGTAAATGACCCAATCGAAATTGGGCGAAATGGATGAGAAGCGACATCCAACGGGTATCTGCATTCCATCCCACATTTGTGCTTCAGAGACAACCGTGGCAGATGGAGACAGGCGAACCGTTGCCTGCGTCAAGTCTGCGGCAGGTGAGCAACTGGTCAGGATCAAGACGACGCACAACGTTAGCAGAAACTCGCGTTTCATGCTGGTTTTTCCCACAAGGCTGGATGAGTCATCACAACACGCTCATTGGATCGACATCCACGCGCCAGTTCATGCCCAACGGCAGGTCACGCACGATCGACGCCGGGTCGGCATGGCGCAGGATGATGTGCCAGCGGTAGAAGTCGCGCACCCGGGCAAAGAAGCATGGCGCGGGACCGATGAGCGATCCGCGCCCCAGGCCGCGCTTGAACAGAATCGCTTCGATCTGTTCAGCCACACGCTCGGCCTGTTTCTGCGCCCGATCGGCCTTTTTGTCCCACACGAGCAGCCGCGCTAATCGAGTGTATGGCGGATACTTCGCCAGCTGCCGGAAGTCCAACTCGCGTGCGGCAAAACCCTCGTAGTCGTGATGGGCCGCCGTTTCGATGGCATACTGATCAGGCGTGTACGTCTGGATGATCGCGCGGCCACCTAACAGACCGCGCCCCGCTCGACCGGCCACCTGCGTCAACAGTTGAAACGTCCGCTCGGTGGCGCGGAAGTCGGGCAGATGCAAACTCGTGTCGGCGGAGATCACACCGACCAGCGTGACGAGCGGCAAATCCAGCCCCTTCGCGATCATCTGCGTGCCCACCAGCACATCGGCCTGATGATCGCTGAACTTCTGCAGGATCAATTCGTGCGCGCCTTTGGTCGTGGTCGTGTCGCGATCCCAGCGCAGCACACGCGCCGAGGGAAACCGTTCCGCCAGTTCACTCTCGATCTTCTGCGTGCCTGTCCCAAAATAGCGGATGCGTTTGCTGCCGCACTTCGGACACACCGTCGGCTGCACTTCGTGATGATTGCACGTGTGGCAGATCAATGTGGGGGCAATCCCGTGTGATTGCCCGCTATCAATCGGTTCGTGATACGTCAACGGCGAGTCGCAACGTTTGCACTTCAACACCTCGCCGCAGTCGCGGCACATCACAAACGTGGCCGATCCACGCCGGTTCATAAACAGGATCGCTTGCTCTTTGTGCGCCAGCACTTCGGTCAGGGCCTGTTGCAGGCGCAGGCTGAAGATGTGGGTATTGCCCGCCTTCAACTCGGCGCGCAGATCGACGATGTCCACGGGCGGCAGCGACGTAAACAGCGCATCGGCCTCGGCGGCGTGATACGCGGTGGCCGTGACGTGATAATGCGCCTGTTGATCGTCGATGATCTGTGCGTGGCTGAGGATGCGCTGGGATAGGCGCAGCAATCGATACTCGCCGCGCTGTGCTCGCGACCACGCCTCCAGCGACGGGGTGGCGCTGCCCAGAATCACCGTCGCATTCGACAGGCGCGCCAGTTCCACGGCGGCGTCCCGCGCGTGATAGAGCGGCTGCCGCACCGGATTATCATTCATTCCGGCATCACTCTGCTTGTAGCTGCTATCGTGTTCTTCATCCAGCACGATCAGGCCCAACTTATCGAACGGCAGAAACAGCGCCGAACGTGCGCCGATGACGATGTCTACTTGCCCCAGCTGCACTCGCCGCCAGGTGTCATAGCGTTCGTTTAACGAGAGTTCACTGTGCCACACCGCCAGCCGATCAGAGAAGCGCGTGGCAAAGCGTTTGATCGTCTGCGGCGTCAGCGCAATCTCCGGTACGAGGATGATGGCCTGTTTCCCCTGTTTCAACACTTCGGCAGCGGCGCGTAGATAAATTTCCGTTTTGCCGCTGCCCGTGATGCCGAAGAGCAAGTAGACAAGGAAAGAAGTAGACAAGGATAAAGTAGCGCGGATTTCATCCCAGATGTCAGACTGATCGTGCGTAAGAGTAGGCGGTTCGACGGGTACGAAGATCCGATCGGCGAGGGGGTCGCGGAAAATCGGTTGCTGCTTGAAGCGGATCAATCCATTCGCTTCGAGAAATTTGAGATCAGAGGCCGTTGCGCCCGTTTCAGCCTCAAACCAATCGACTTCGATGGGTCGCGTTTGCTGCTGCAAGAACTTCACGATCGATTGGCGGCGCGGTGCGACGTTGATATTACCCCACGGGATCGCCGCCAGATCGATCGGGGTGTTGATCAACTCGATCAGTTTGATGTGCTTGGTGCGCGTGCTCGGCGCAGGCAGCACTCGTCGCGCCATCACCCAGCCCTGATCGATCAGACGATCGATCGGCTGTTTCCAGTCGCGCGGCGCAAAGGCGGCGTTGATCTGCCCCGCGCGCAGCGGCCCGCGTGATCGCAGTAGATCGATCAATTCCGCTTGCGATTTGCCGAGGTTGGGCAGCGGCGCGTCGCGTTCGATCAAGGCGTATTCGATGTCGGAATGGATGGATTGGCCGGGCGGCGCGAAGAGGCGCACGCAGTTGCTCAGTGGTTCGACGTAGGTGTCGGCCAACCAGTGGGCCAGTTCCAGATGCAGCGGACTGACGACCGGCGACGAATGCAGCAGCGTTTGCAGCGGTTTGACCAGTATGCCGTCCGGGCCGCGATCGAGGACGCGCACCACCACGCCCGACACGAGTCGATCAAAATCGTCCTGCCGGCCAAACGGCGCGAGGACCAGTTGACCCGGTTCGATGAGCGACCAATCGTCCGGGATGGCGTAAGTGTACGCGGCCGGTACTCGTTTCGTGATCGGCACACGATGCGGAAAGACGGCCACTTCGGCGAAGCGCGTCATACCTCCGCCACCGGCACGCGCCGCAGCATCAGCCGCGCGATGCGTTTGCCGTCCATCTGCTCGACGCGCAGACACAAGACTTCACGCTCGGTCAGCGGCACGTCGATTTCGTCGCCCACTTTGGGGATGCGATTGAGGCGGCCCATGACATACCCGGCGATCGTTTCGTAATTGGGATCGCTGATGTTCAGGTCAAAGGTGTCGTTGAATTCTTCTACCAGCATCAGGCCGTTCAGGCGCACCGTCCCGTCGGGCAGGCGTTGAATGTTGGGTTCCTCCGGCTCGAAGGCATCGGCCACTTCCCCCACGATCTCTTCCAGCAAGTCTTGCAGCGTCACCAGGCCGGCCGTGCCGCCGTATTCATCCAGCAGAATCGCGATGTGCTGCTTGCGCTGGCGGAAGCGTGCCAGCAGCACATCCACGCGCACGGTATCGGGCACGATCAGCGGTTCGCGCATCAGGTCGCGCAGGGCCGGGCGACTGGTGGCGGGCAGCCGCAGCACGCGCACCAGGTCTTTGACGTGCAAGATGCCCACGATGTGATCGAGATCGTGTTCGTACACGGGGAATTTGGTGACGTGATGCTGCAACACCAGATCGATGGCATTCGTCAGCGGTTCATCAACGTCCACCGTAATCATCTCGGTGCGCGGCACCATGACCTGCCGCGCCGACATCTGGCCGAAGTCAAACACGGCGTGCAGCATCTCGCTCTCGAGCGATTCGATCACGCCGCCTTCCTGGCTGGCGTCGACGAGCATTTTCAATTCTTCGACCGAGTGGAGTTTCTCGTGCTCAGACGAGCGGCGAAAACCGAGCAGGCGCAGCAGCAGATTGCCCGTGCCGTTGAGCGCCCAGATAAAGGGTCGGAAGACTTGCTCGACCCACAACGTGGGCTGCGCCACCAGCAGTGCGGCGCGTTCGGGGTTTTGCAGCGCGATCGATTTGGGCATCAACTCACCGACGATCACGTGCATGCTGGTGATCAGCACAAAAGCCAGCGCGCTGCCCGCCGCCACATGCGCAGCCACGCCGCCCACCTCGCCAGGCAGCCACTGAAAGAGCGGCTCGATCAGGTGCGATAGCGCCGGTTCGCCGATCCAGCCGAGGCCGAGGCTGGCCAGCGTAATGCCCAGCTGGGTCGCCGCGATAAACCGATCGGGGTCTTTGATGGCGTGCTGCACGGCTTTCGCTTCACGCTGGCCATGCGCCACCAGTTCATCAATGCGCGTCTTGCGCACGCTGACCAGACTGAACTCAGCGGCGACAAAGAAGCCGTTGATCAGCACGAGGATAAAAACGATTACTAGCCCTATCCAGTCGTTGATCATCGATCACGTTCGCGCCTACCGGCGCGGAATCGCCAGCGCGGCGACGAACGCCACGACCAGCAAGACCACGACCAACCCCACGCCGATCCATTCGGCCCGTAAAGAATTCCGATCGATCACGCGGCGCGATCCGTCGTCCGCCGTTTCGATCTGATAGAACGGGCACAGCAGCCAGCCCAGCAGCAGCCCGCCCAGAAGACCACCCATATGCCCCCAGTTATCGATGGCGGGCACGCTCAGCCCGTAAACCACATTGATGGCCGCCACGAACAACAGGTTATTCAGGCGGCTGCGCCCCATCGCGCCAAACACTTTTCGATTGCGGACGAAGTAGGCGATCATGGTGCCGATTAGGCCGAAGATGCCGGTGGAGGCGCCCGCCGATAGGCCGTGCGTGAACGCAAAACTCGCAATCGCGCCGGCCAGAGCCGCCAGCAGAAAGATCACCAGAAACCGCCGTGATCCGTAAATCGCTTCGGTTTCCTGGCCCAACACATATAGCGCGTAACCGTTCAGGGCCACGTGAAAAAAACCGATGTGCAAAAAATTGGCCGTGAGCAGCCGCCAGTATTCACCGGCCGCGACAAGCGGGGCGTAGTTCGCGCCCAGATTGATCAGCACTTGCGCGCCCTTTTGGTCATCGCTGGCGCCCGAGAGTTCTTCCAGCACGAACACCAGCCCGATGATGATCAGCAGGCCATAGACGACGCGCGGTCGACTCAACGGCAGGCGCAGCGGCGGAGGTTGCGGCGCAACAGGGGGCGGAGCATCCAATGGGTTCACAGCGAAATGATCCGGGGCTGCACGCGGCAGTGTTCGGCGCGGATAATGCCGATCACGCTGCGCACGGTCTCATCGAGGCAATCTTCGCGATTGACGATCGCGTAATCGAATTCGGTCAGGCGCTGCATTTCTTCGCGGGCGGTCGCGATGCGCAGCCGTAGACTTTCCGGCGTCTCGGTCTTGCGGCGCGACAGCCGCTCGACGAGTTCCTGCTCACTGCCCGTCATCAAGAAGATGAAGATCGCCTGCGGAATCAGCCGCTTGATCGTCGCCGCGCCCTGCACGTCCACGCGCAAAATCACGTCCTGACCGGAGGCCAGCGCCTCGCGGATGGGCTGCTTGGCGATGCCCTTGTAGTCGCCGTAGACGACGGCGTGCTCCAATAGTTCGCCCCGTTCCAGCATGGAGATGAACTGCTCGGTGGTCACGAAATAGTAATCGACGCCGTCCACTTCGGTCGGCCGGCGCGGGCGCGTGTTCATCGTCGGCACGAAGCGAAAGGGCAAACCCTGCTGCTTCAGGCCATGCAGCACGCTGTCCTTCCCCACGCCCGATGGGCCGGAGATGACGATCAAGAGCGGTGTAACCGGCCGGTGATACGGATTAAGCTCAGTCAAGATGGCGTGCCTCGTGTATAATTGAAATGTACTGCGTAAGCTGTACTGCGTAATCCTGAATCAATCACGCAGTTCGTATCACGCACTACGCACCACGTTCTACGGAGCTACTATGCCTATCTACGAGTATCGCTGCGGCGATTGCAAAAAGAAAGTGTCAGTATTCTTTCGCAGTTTTTCCGTCGTCAATCACGCCGACGCCCGCTGCCCCATTTGCCAGGGTCAAAACTTGAAGCGCCTCGTCTCTAAAGTGCGCGTCATTCGCGGCACCGCTGTTGCGTCGGGCGAGAGCGGCGAGTTCAACGACGCAATGTTTGACGATGTCAACGAAAACGATCCGCGCTCGCTGGGCCGCATGATGCGGCGCATGGCCGACGAAACCGGCGAAGACCTCGGCCCCGAATTTGGCGAAGTGCTCACTCGCCTCGAAAAAGGCGAAGACCCCGAGGCCATCGAAAAATCCATGCCCGAATTGGGTGACATGGCGGGTGGCGACCCCGGCGGCGGGATGGGCATGGGCATGCCGGACGATTTATAAGACCGAGCGAAGGAGAGACAGAGGGAAGGAGAGATGGAGTGACAATCTCTCTGTCTCTCCGTCCCGCTATCTCGCCGTCAATCTTGTCTCAACTTCCATCAGAATATTCCGCTGAATCTCAGCCACATCGCGCGCTGCATCGATCGACACCCAGCGCTGCGGTTCTTCGGCCATCAACACCTGATAGCCCTCGCGCACCCGGCGATAAAACTCCACCGTCTGATCGTCCATGCGATTCCACTCGCCGCCGCCGGTGCGCCGTCGGGCTAACCCGGCCTCCACGTCGATGTCGAGGTACAGCGTGAGATCGGGCTTCAGGTTCTGCGTCGCAAAGGCTACGATGTGCCGCACATCCACCAGATTGAGCATGCGCCCGTAGCCCTGATAGGCCAGCGTGCTGTCCGCAAACCGATCGCACAACACGATGCCGCCGGCGGCGAGATGCGGCTTGATACGCTGCTCGACGATTTGCGCGCGCGCCGCGTTGTATAACAAAATCTCCGCCCGCGCGTGCATCTCTGTATTGCGTAGATCGTGCAGCACCTCGCGGATTTGATCGCCGATCGACGTGCCGCCCGGCTCGCGCAGACTCAATACATTGCAGTCCCGCGCCGTCAACGCCTCGGCCAACAGTTTGATCTGTGTCGTTTTGCCGCAGCCTTCCGGCCCTTCAAAAGTAATGAATAAGCTCATAATAGAGTAAAACCTGACAGGTCTGTCAGACCTGTCAGGTTTGGCTATTCGCGATAAATCCGCACGCGCCGATACGGCTCGCGCCCGTACGAATGCGAGATCAGCTGCGCTTCGCGGATCAACTCGTGCTGCATGCGGCGGATATGCGGGGGCTGCGGGGTCAGATCAACCGATCGGGTCCCGGTCGTCACCCGCTGGATCGCATCCTGCACATCGTGCATCGCAATCGAATACGGATCGGTATCGTCGCTGGTCAGGCCAAACAGATCGCTCAGGAATTTATCGACCTGCATGGCGGTGCTGGCGCGCAAAACATGGACTGTGGTGCCGTGCTTCTCCGCATCACCGATCATCTTGGGGCGCTTGCGGTAGTAGTTCTTCACCGTCACCACGATGTCGGCCTCATCCAGATCGCCGACTACGCTCAGCGGCACGCGCAAACGCTGCGCGGCCTCTTCCAGCTTGCTGCGACCTAAACCGTAGGCAAAGGCTTTGATGGGTTTGAGCGATCCGCGCGGCGTGCCGGCCGGGATCATGGCGAGCTCACTCACGCCCGATCGTTCCTCCGGCTCCTCATGGTCCGTCGGTCGTTCAGCCGACGACGGATAGTCGCGCCCGCGTTCGGCCGGCAGTTCACGGCTGCGATCACGCCGGCCGCGCGCATTGGGCGGCGCTGGCGGTTGAACCGTCACACGCTGCATCTGGCCCTGTTCGTCACGATAGCGCAGCTCGGTTTCCAACGGGCGGCCGCGCAGCAGATTATCCACCGACAGCGCCACGTCGTGATGGACGATCAGGCGCTGGCGCTCCTGCATCTCGACCAGTACATCGAAGGTCGGCGGCGCGCGGCGCTCCAGCACCGTCTTCTGCGTGCCGCGGCGACGCGCTTCTTCATCAGACAGCGTCACACTCTCGATACCGCCCACCAGATCGGACAACGTCGGATTCAGCAGCAGATTATCGAGGGTGTTGCCGTGCGCCGTACCGATCAGCTGCACGCCGCGCTCGGCGATCGTGCGGGCGGCCTCGGCTTCCAGTTCGCGGCCAATTTCGTCGATGACGATCACTTCGGGGTTATGGTTTTCCACCGCTTCGATCATCACCTCGTGCTGCAAGGTCGGCAGCCGCACCTGCATGCGGCGCGCGCGCCCCACGGCGGGATGCGGAATATCGCCATCGCCGCCGATCTCG
>JAUQXD010000233.1 GCA_030834835.1 Thermoflexales bacterium
AGCAGCGTCTTGACGCCGTGCTGGTTCAGGCGGGCGGCGAAGTTCACCGCGATCGTCGTCTTGCCGGGGCCGCCCTTGCTGCCGGCGATGGCGTAGATACGGGTGCCGGCCAGCGCGTTGACGCGCTCGACCTGCGTGGGCTGGGCGGCGGCCTGCGCCAACAACGCGCTGCCGGGCGTGACCTTGGCGAGCCGGGCGCGCTCGGACAGGCCGACCTGCGTCACGGCGTGCACCAGCGCCGTCTCCGTCAACTCATGCTTGAGATACAACCCGCGCACTTCGGCGATCGATTGCAGCGAACTGCGCAGATGCTGACGCCGGGCGGGCAGCAGGACGAGGGCGACCTTGCCCGTCAGCCGGGCGGCCAGCACGTTGAGCAAAGCCTGATCGTCGCCATACAGGTCGGCGTCGACGACGACCACCTCCGACGGCTGATCGAGCATGGTCTCGAAGACCGGGCGCGAGGGGCCGAGACCGACCACGCTCACGCCGATCCGCTCGAACTCCTGATCGGAGGCGGGATTCGGATGGTAGTTCGAGAAGGCGCGGTACAGCGCGTTGAACTCGACCTGGCCGTTGGCCGACAGGGTGACGCTGATGGGGGTGGGTCCTTGAGTCATAGCGACCTCACTTCGTGACCGGCGCAAGCGTCGGACTGATGATCAGCGTCCCTGATAACATCGGCGACAACGTCAAAGATTGATCCGATCGATCGCCGCCGATCAGCAACGCATACACGTCGGCCAGCTGCACCCCAATTGTGTTCCTAACCGGATCGGTCAGGCCGTCGCGTGGTTCAAGCACCAGGTGCAGGGTGGCTTTCTCGTCCAGCAGCGCCAGCAGTTCCGCCGGCGACAGCCTCACACCCGGCGCGACTTCGACGGGGGCCAGCGGCGCTTGCAGCAGGACGATGCTGTTTTTCTGCGCACTGGCCGAGGACCGCACCGGCGCTAACTGCCCGGTCTGGTCTTGCGGCACTTCCTCGTAGCGGAAGGCTTGCGGCACCAGCAGCACCTTCAGGCCCGAGACGGTCACGCGGGCGGCGGCGGTCTGCGGACGCGGCGTGGGCACCGGTGTCGGCGTCTCCGACGGCAGGGAGTTTCCGGCCACGTCTGGCGGGCTGGCCAATAGATCTGCCTGGGCTGAGGTGAACGCGCCGCCGAGATTTTGCGGATCGATCACGGCGATGACGGTGACGAGATCACCCTCGCGCAGCGCGCCGCCCAGCCCGGAGGCCTGATTGACGTGGACGCCGATCGCGACGGTGCCCGGTTCGAGGTGGGCGGGCAAACCGACCCCGGCCTGATCACTGACCAGGTTGGCGGCAATCTGATCGCCTGGCGCACGCGCGATCAGGATCACTTGGCCGAGCGCCTCTTCGGCTTTGTTCAGCGCGCCGGTAACGCGCGCATTGGTGTTGATCGGCTGTTCGCTCAAGTCTGCCGCCGTCAGCCGTGTGCCAGCCGCGATAGGCCGGGCGGCGATCACGGTCGTGGTCGTCGAGGTGGCAGCGCGCAGGCTGCCCAGGACGAGCGCGAAGACGGCCAGCGCCCCGCCGAGGATGATCAGTAGATTCGTTCGGTTTTTCATGCGAGTCTCCTTGATGGGTCAATAGTTGAACTGCTTCAGAATATCCCGGTCGGTGACCGGGGCCAGCGCCAGCCGCAGCGGCCGCATCAGGAACGGCGCGATCTGCGTGCGGTCGGTGTGCAGACCGAGTTTGACGACGAACTGCGCCTGCGCGATCTTGCCGGTGAGCAGGTGATACAGCCGCAAATCGTGCAGGCCATGCGGCGAGAAGCCCAGCGCCGCCAGCGCCACTTTCGCGTCCACGTCGCCCTGCAACTTCGAGATCGCCACGTTGTTCGACGAGGTGACGATCGGCAGCGGAATCTCACCCGGCGATTGCAGATTGTTGATGAAGGTCAGGTCATACTTGCCGGCGTCGCGGTGCATCTTGGGAAACAGGTCGCTGTGGTGCGGCGCATCGGACTGGCCGGATGACGCGCCAGCCTGGACGCTGCCGTAAATCTTGTTGGCCTCTTCCAGCACGATCACCGTGTGGGGCACCCGCTCGCCGCGCATGGTGGCCTGCTGCCAGCGCTTCACGGCATCGGTGTAGATGCGCCAGATGATGATCGAGAACAGCAGCGACTTGGTGAAGGCGCTGAGCGCCTCGCCCTCGCCCGCCTCGATCACGGCCAGCCCCTGCGGCCAGGCCAGTTCCTCGATCGTGAGCGAGTCCTCTCCCGCGCCCAGCATGCGGCCCAGTTCGCCTTCGGCCAGCAATTGCAGACGGTTGAGGATGCCCTGAATGGAATCGAACGAGGTGGGCAGCCGCTTGAAACTGTCGCGCAGTTGAACGAGCCGCTCCACCCAGCGCCGCACATCGACGCGCCGGCTGCGGTAGGCGGCAATGGCGTGCCGATCCGCGCGGGCGGTGAGCGGGTCGCGGTGCAAATCGAGCAGCTGCACGGGCTTGTTCGGCAGATCGTCTTCGCCGCGCGCGCGCCGACGGGTGTTGATCAGATCCTTTTCAGTGGTCCGCAGCCAGCCCCAACGATCCTGACCCTGGCGCGGGGCGCGATAGATCGGCCCTTTGGGCTTGCCGTTCTCGGCCTCTTTCGGTTCGGGAATGACCACCAGATCGTCGAGCACCCAGTCGTCCTCGGTCAGCACGCCGTTTTCAAGATACACATCGCGCAGGGTCTGGTGCAAGAAGCCATACTGCCGCTCGCCAAACCGCCCGGCCATCGCCGTCAGATCGACCAGCGCCGCCAGCGTGCTGGCCGCGTCGATGTTGGGCCCGACCCGCAGGCAGTTGAAGTGCAGCGGCCGGGCCGCGCCCGGATACAGACTGCCATATTCGACGGGCAGAGTGGTGTAGCCCAACACGCCGATCAGATCACGCCAGCCGGCCGCGAAGTCGCAGGCGATCACGCGGCAGCGGTGGTGCTGGAGCATCTCGTAGACGATCCGCTGCGCGAGCACGGTCTTGCCGAAGCGGGTGTCGGCGGCTACCAGCCAGTGCGGGAACAACTGCTCTTCGGTCATCCGCACCTGGGCGCGACGGACTTCGCCGATCTCCGGGCTGATCAGGTGGCCCAGCACCGCCTGTCCGCCCTGCCGGAAGTTCAACGCGACGTTGGCCAGCGCGGGCAGCGGCTCCCAGGTGGTCAGGGCCGCGCCGTGCTCGAAACGGCCCGGCGCGACGCAGGTCGCGGCCTGCAGCATCGTCATCAACGTGGTGTGCCGCCAGCCTTCCAGCGCCCAGGGCGACGGCTCCGGCATCGTCGAGGGGACGGCGGTCAGCGCGTGCAGCCGGAGGTAGGCGTCTTCGTCGGGCGCGAGGTCCAGCACCTGCACCGGCGTGGCGACTTCCTCGGTGCCGTGGAAAGCCTGCGCGATCAGACCCTTCAACGCAGCGCGGGCCTCCGGCGTCGGCACCAGGAAATATGAATCGACAAACACGCCGCCTTCCAACGCCATGGTTTCGGTCAATCGAAACTGCCGCGCCAGCGCGTCGTGGATGAGTTGCGCGTTGTAGTCGATCCCCTGATACGACTGGCTGAACCCGATCGACGGCACCAGGCCGACCGCCAGGCCGCTGGAGGCAGAGACCGCCAGCGCCTGCGAGCGGGCCAGGCCGATCGAGTCCGCCGAGCCGGTGCTGCCAAAGACACTGGCGCTGCGGGTGTCGCCCTGACTGCGGCTGACCCCGTGTGCATACGACTCGGTCTGCGCGACCGACGTGCCGTGCGCCTGCGTCTGCGATTCAAAACTGCCGACGGTCTGCGCGGTCGAGGTCGTCGTGCCCTGGCCGACCGAGTGGCTGACGCCGTCGGCGACGCTGGTCGTGTTAGCCTCAGTGTGCGCGTGCGACGTCATATTGATCTGCGTCGTCGAGTCCATCACGCCGGTGCTCACGCCGTCGGCGAGGCCGACCGCGCCCCCGTCCGAATGGGACACGTCCAACTTGCCGGAGACGCCAATCCCCAGCGGGACCGCGCTGAGACCGCCCCCGGCGGTGACGCCGTTGTTCCAATTCTGGCTGCTGCTGGCGACCTGGCTGGTGCCGCTCGACGTGCCGTGCGTGGTGCTCGTGCCCGAAGACGAACCGTGTGTGTCGGCGGTCATGTGCGCCTGCCCAACGGTATGGCTCGTGCCATCGGCAATACTCGTGGAATGGCTGACACCCGTCGTCGTGGACTGGCTGTGCCCGTTGGTCTGCGCCGTTGACCAGGATTCGCCCTGCGTGGTGGCGTGTCCCCAGACATCCGATACTGCCACGCTGTCGCTGTGCGCCTGGCCCAGCGCCGCGCCCTGGCTGCGCTGCACGCTCTGGCCTTCGCCGGCCGAATACCCGGTGGTCGCGCCGTGCCCGAGCGCCGCCTGCAAGGCGATCGGCAGCGCGACGCCGACGTTGAAGCCGGCGGTGTACCGCATGCGGCTGCCCCAGATCGACATCTCGGTGGCCAGCCGTTCCTGCAGGCGATGGATGTCCTCCGGGCCGTCGCCGGCGCGGGCCACCATCACCACGTTCACGAACTCGTGCTGCCCGGCCACCATCCCGCGATACACATACTCGATCTGCTCCAGGCCGACGTCACTGGCGTGCGGCGAGGGTTTCAACAGATCAGGACTTTGCGGACTGCGGAGATTGGTGCGCGGATCGGGCTGGCCGCGCATGACCAGCGCGAACGGCATGCGGCCATACGCTGCCGCCAGCCACTGTCCGATCTCGCGCGGCAGCGGCTTGAAGATCGACTGCTGGTACGCCGCGCGCAGGGTGGCGATCACGACGGTGAGGCCTTCGGCGGCAGACTGGGCCGCGCCCTCACGATCAGCACCGATCGCTTGTGCTCCGTAGATTTGCACGACACCAATATCCGGTTCCACCACGTTAAGGGACAGACAGACCAGATCGATTCGGGCGGTGCAGACCGCCTTGATCGCCTTCTGTATCTCCAGCAGCAGCGGCGATTCCTCTCGCTCCGGCTGCGGGAGATACGACAGCATGACGCAGCGGATGACTTTGACATAGCGCCGTTCACCGTCCGGTGTCTGCTCGCTGAGGTCGAACCACAGATAATCGAGGTCGCCGGTGGCCGGGTCATACTGCGCGCCGCTGAGGTGGATTTTCAAATCATCCGGCACGACCACGGGGCGCGGTTCGGTGGCCACCGGCCCGGCGAGAAAGCGGGCCAGTTTCGAGCGACTGGTGTTGAAGAAGGGTTTGATGGATTGAGTCAGCATATCAATCATGCGATGAGTGCTCAACTTTGGTATGCCCGCAGCGAACGGTTGGTTCGTTCGCTGCAGGCGGGTGGATGTCAACGGCGGATCAAGTGTCGGATGCGTTCGACGACGCGTCGAAAGATCGAGCGGGTCGAGCGCGGCGCGCCATCGTCCAGCAGCAATGGCGCGCGCCGCACCAGGATCCAGATCGTGTCGGGCAGCTCATCCTGAGCCTGTCGAGTGCGACGCTGGCCGCGAAACACTACGACCGCTACGCCGCACAACCACAGGCCGATGAGCAGCCAGGCGATCAGATAGATCGGGCTGATCGTCAAATCAGGAACCGGGTGAACCATGTGACCTCCTCGTCAGGTGAGAGTATGCGGTTGGGAGTCCGATGAGATACCTCAACGCGCGAGGCGCGGGCCGCGTGCCCTGAGATATCTCATCGGAGCCAGGCCGGCTCTCCGTCATGCAGGGGTCAAATAGTTACTCGCTACTGCCTGACGATCAATTCCGCGTCACGATCTCACGGACGATCTGGGCCGCCGTCTGCCGCGCATTGGCCAGCGACTCCAGCTGACTGGTCAGGGTGCGGAAGGCATAGGTCGCGATGGCAAACGGTCCCGACCAGGTGAGGCCGATGGTGCCGATGGTCATCACCAGGCTCTGGTTCTGGGCCAGCGTCTGTTGCGCTTCACCGACCCCGCCGATGATGGCCGCCCAGTCGCGCGGCGAAGCGCTCGCCAGTGTGTTGGAGTACCACAGGAACACCAGCAGCGCGCACGAGTAGCCGAGCAGGATGTCTTTGAAGCGGGCCAGCACCCGGCTGCGCTCGACCGGCACCCACAACACGACCACGACCGCCGTGACCCACATCGCCGCGCCCGATTCCGGCACGGGCGTCGGATACAGGCTGGCCGCCAGCAGCCAGAGCGCGCCGGTGATCAGCGTGCGCAGGTAGGGCCGCGCGACGCGGCGGTGCGGGGCGGATTGGCCGGCGCGATCGGGGCGCGTGTTGGCCAGCCCGGCCAGCC
>JAUQXD010000234.1 GCA_030834835.1 Thermoflexales bacterium
GGCCGAGATCGCGGGTTCGAATCCCGTCGGGTCCGTTCGAAGTAAATAAGCAAAAACAGCCTGGAAAACCTGATTCCAGGCTGTTCGCATTTCTAAGCCCGTCAATGCGAATGGCATTGACGGGCTTTTTTGTTTGCTCACTTTCTTGTTCAAGGATCGCCTATGTCACGTTCATCACGTGCGAATCACGACCAGCAACCGTCAGCCCTGATTCGTATGCTATCGGTCGCCGAAGTGTCCGAAATCATCAGTGTTTCTCCGAAGTTGGTGCGCGACTGGATCAGTGCGGGTTTGTTGCCGGCTTTTCGACTAGGCCCGAATACGCGCCTCATGCGAGTCCGCTCGCAGGACCTTGAGGCGTTTATCGAGCAACACATTCGAAACGATGACGTTCGGAAGCCCAACGGCCAGAGCTGACTGGGTTGCGGTGACGCACAGGGGCACCCGGGATGACGATACCACTTTCTCTCTCACCGATCACGGCCTCGCCGGCTACGGCCGGTCGCTTTTGCCTTGATGATCACGAATTGACGAGCGGCGATCGAGTGTTCATGGAAATCAACGATCACTTGCTTGAGGGCCGCGTGGAATTTGATTGGGACAGCCAGTGTTACGTGGCGTGGATCGGTGTGGCCGCGCTACCGCTCCGTATCGGGCTGCGCGCTCGACGAATATTGAAGTGAATAATGTTTGATTTCAGATCCCTGAATCGCGATCCGTCTCTCATCGCCATCGCCGTCGGTGGCCCTCGTTCACCCGCCGGGAAGTCCGATCGTTCGGGAGACGTGTAGTCAGCGTATATCGGAGGAGTAGCACCATGATCGACTTCAAATTGCCCGTTGAACTGCCAACCATCGACTTGAGCAGTGCGCTGCCACTGCTGGCTTTGATCATCCTGGCCGCGTTGATCCTGCTCACACTGCTGGCGCGCTCGATCGTGCGCTCAAAGTGGATCGTGATCGCACTGATCGTCGCACTCGTGATGGGCGGCAGTTCGGTGATCGTCGGGGGGTTGCAGGCGTTGACTGAATTGCTCGCGGTCGCAGGCTTGCTGGTCATTGCCGGCTTAGTCTTGATAGCCCGGCAACCTGTGTTGCTTGATCTCACGCGCGAGATGATGCACAGCCGACAACACGATTCAAAGCCGACCGTGTGGCCCCCGGTGATCGATCAACCCACCTGGCCGCAACTGCCGGCGTCGAGTATCGCAGCGCTACCTTCGGTCCGTCGCACGCGATCGAAGCGATTGCCAAAAAGTATGGGGTTTTAGGCCATGAACAGCCACCGGCGGAATCTCGCCATCTTCGCCACACTGATCACAATGAGCGCCTGCGCGCCGGCAGTTGATCGCTGCACGGCTGATCCGAACCTGCCCGACTGCCGCGCCAATCAGGCGGTCGCCAACGCGACGATTGTGGCCGCCAACTCCAACGCAGCAGCGCGTGAACGCGAGGCTTTCATGCAGGCGACGCGCGATGCGGTCGCGTTGCATGCGCAAGCCACGCAGGGCGCGATCAACACACGCGCCACGGCTGAAGTCGTCTCTGCTGATGCGACCCGCAGTGCGATGGAGATCGACGCGCTCAAGAACTCGCTGAGTCTGACGGCCACGTTGCAAGCCGCGCAGTTCAAGATCGTCACGACCCAGACCGCCCTCGAAGGCGAAGCCCGCGTCCGCGCGGCCACCGTCGAAGCCGATGCGTCTGGCGTACGCGCCTGGCTGCTGATCGGCACAGCCCTGCTCGCCATCTTGATCACGGTGGCTTCGGTCGTCTGGTCTCTCAATCGCAGCGGCAAAGCCGTCGCACACGCCGCCCTGATCAAAGCGTCGTTGCGCTTCTATGGCCCACAGAATAGCCGCGCGGTGCTGGCGATTCCGGGCAAGAACGGTGCGATCGAGGTCAAGCATATCGATCCCACACTGGATTTTCTGCGGGAATGGCTGCCACGTCTCAACGTGCCCGATCAACAGAAGTTGCTCGCGATCGTGGATCATTCGAAACGGAGCGCCGTGATCGACGGCGTGGGATTGTCAGGTATCTGGCCGTTATTGGAAAGCGATGAACCGGAACAAGCACCACCAGTATTAGCGCCGCTGATCGCGTCCTATCCTTACACCATCGTCACGTCCAGTCCGACCGCGCAGCCGATGGCGGGCTGGCTGGATGAAGTCGAGACGCGGTTGATCGGCGCACCCAACGGAGGGCAACATGATTACGCCGCACCACATTGAGCAAACCCATCAGTTCATGACCGCACTGGCCGCCACCTGCCGGGATCGACGGCTGCCGCTGCCGGCCATCCGCGAAGTGCAGCTGGCCCAGCGGCATGGCCGCACCTTCTCGTTCGCGATCTTTCCTGAGACCGTCGGCGGCAAACTCGAAGCCTACCAGCAGGCCGGGTTTCTGCATCAGTTGAGCAGCACGCTGAAGGGCCAGCCCGTGACCTATTCGAATCACACCGGCTTCCGGCTTGTCGCGCTGATCGAAGACGCGCGCGAAGCCTTACCTGCAAGGCTGGATGCGCCAGAACATTTGCCTGAGTTTGTACGACTTGGCCGTGATGATACGAATCAAGAGGTCTGCATCCCGTGGACACAGCTCGGGCACGGCCTGATCGTCGGCATGACGGGCAGCGGCAAGTCGTCGGCCTTGCGCGCCATTGCCGCCTCGGCGTTGCAAGATGATTTGCACCTGATCCTGGCCGATCTACACGACAACACTTTCCCGATGCTG
>JAUQXD010000235.1 GCA_030834835.1 Thermoflexales bacterium
AATCAGCAGAGGCGGCTCCCACGCCGCCGGGCGTGGGAGCCCGGCCTGCTCCAAAACTAATCTAGCGCGGGGTGACAGGAGCCATATCATGTCCGATGATCTCGAACGACGCTTGCAGATCGAACGCGACCGGATCGCGCAATTGGAGACCTCTCAACTACCGATGATGACAGGCGGCGAGCAAACGCGCCTGTCGTGGGCGCGCGCAATTCGATCGCGCGCCGACCTGCCGCAGTTTTATCACGGCTTTATGGATGAACTGCTGGCCGGACGGGCCTTTCCGTACGCGGTGCTTACGCCGACCTTTGCGGGCTTCATGCGCCGCGAACTCGAGCGGCTGATCTTCAGTCTGGAGCGTGACCTGTATGTGTTGGAGCGCAGCCGGCAGCGCCTGAACACCACGCGCTATGCGCTGGCGGACATTCACTACGTCGAGCTGGGCGCGATCTTGCTGTATGGCTGGTTGAAGATCAGCGGTCCGGCCGACGGCAAGTTGATCACCTCAACGCTGCGCTTCAACGTGGTCAACGATCAGCTGTTGACGCCTTTCATCGAACAGATCCGGCCTGCGGCGCGGCGGCCTGACGCCGTTGATCTGCCCACCGAACAGCGCAAGTTCGATTATCTCTTGAACGAGAATTTCAAATTCATGAACTACGCGCGGCGCAGTTTGCTGCCGGGCGAGTGCGTCATTCAGCCGTTGTTGCAGCCGGAGATTCGCGCCACGCTCATTACGCTGTTGGGCCGGTCGTGGTCGCGCACGGTGGCCACAGCGCACATTCACATCTTGACCGACACTGAATGGATCATCATCCGTGATGACGAGCACAGCCCGATCGGGCACGGACAGGTGCGTTATGGCGGCATCTGGACGTATGTGCCGCTCGATCGAATCACCAGCGTGTCGCTGAGCACCCGCCATGACGAGCGCCTGACGTTGACGCTGCATTTCTCGCACGACGATCGTCTTGACAGTGTGTTCGCGCCGTCCAATCGCGAGGCGGTCGCGGCGTTTCTCAAACAGGTGGCGTCGGCTGCGCCGGGAGTGCTCATCCATGGAGATGCGGCTTGAGACCGCGCGCCTGATTCTGCGACCGCTGCAGCCTGACGATTGGCAGGCGGTGCTGTCGTACACGGCTGATCCGGCTGTGATGCGTTATCTACCGGAACGGTTAATGATGCGCGAACCGGACGACGACGCCGATCGATTAGCGTGTCCTGATAAATTCGCCATCAACCTGAAAGCCGACGGGGCCTTCATCGGGCACTTGCTCTTTTGCCATCACGATAGCGAGCAGTTGGTGCGCGAGATCGGCTGGGTAATCAGTCCGCCCTATCAGCGACAGGGTTACGCAACTGAAGCGGCGGGGGCTGTGCTGAAATACGGCTTCGAGGCGCTGGGCCTACGGCGCGTGGTCGCCGCGTGCGACAGCCGCAACCTCGCTTCACTGCGCGTGATGGAGAAGTTGAACATGCAGCGCGAGGCCCAGTTTCAGGACTGTTTGTTTCGACAAGGCGAGTGGATCGAAGAATATGTGTACGCCATTCAGATCGACCGGTGGCGGGCCGCAGCGCGGCGCACCAGCCAGGGGAAAATCGGTAACACGGAGACGACGGACTGACCGCTTGCGGCCCCAACTGCCCTGACATTCTACTGCAAATCTTGATCTATGGCCTGACCAACGGCTCGGTGCTGGCGCTGAATGCGATCAGCGTTACCGTGATCTACGGCACGGTGCGCGCGCTGAATCTGGCGCACGGCGACACCTTTGCGCTGACCACGGTCGTGATCACGACGTTGATCCGCGCACTGGGCGTGGATCGTCATTCGCCCGCGCTGATCTTGATCGGTGCGTTGGCGTTGACGTTGATCGCGGCCGGGCTGTTTGGCCTGATCGTGAATGTCGGCATCGAACGCGCGGCCTTTCGGCCTTTTCGCGGCCGATCGCGCCTGGCACCCCTCATCGCCACGCTCGGCATTTCGTTCATCCTCTTTCAGGGCGCGTTGATCTGGCGCACGCTGCAACCCAGCTGGGTGCCGCACGAACATCGCAGCGTGCCCGGCTTGAATGAAGTGCCCACCGATGGCATACCGCCTCTGCTGCCCGATGTTGATTTCGTACAGGCCATGGGCTTGAACAGCACGGTCAAATTTCACCTTACCGAATTCGTCGTGCTCGCCAGCGCGATCGGCTGTGCAATAGGCGTGAGTGTCATTTTGAAACGGACTGCCCTGGGCCGCGCCATTCGTGCCTGTTCGCAAGACCCGCAGTTGGCGCAAATCTGCGGCGTCGATCTCAATCGCACCGTCCGCCGTGCTTTCGCCTTTGGCGGCGTGTTGGTGGGTATCGCTGCGTTCATCTTCGCGCTGTATTACACGCGCCCCTTCGGTGACGGCGGCGCGCAGAGCGGCCTGCTGGCCTTTGCGGCGGCGATCCTCGGGGGCATCGGCAGCCCGATCGGGGCGTTGCTGAGCGCGCTATTGATCGGCGTGTTGAGTTCGTTTAGCGATTTCTTTTTAAGCGCGCAGTGGACGCCGGTGTTGATGCTCGCTTTGATGATCGGCCTGTTGATGCTGCGGCCCACCGGGTTGGCGGCCGAGCGCGCGACCGATGGTGTGGATCAGGCTGAGCGCGATACTGTACTGTTGATCGCGCCCGGCCGACGCACGCGGCTCGATCGGTGGTTGATCGCGATCTTGATCGGGCTGGCGTTATTCCCCGCACTATCGGCCGCGTTTAATCTGGGCGCGCAAATCCTGCTGCGCGGCATCGGCCTGTATGTGCTGCTGGCGCTGGGCTTGAATCTGTTGTTGGGTGTGGCAGGTGTGCTCGATCTTGGCTTTGCGATCAGTTTTGCCATCGGCGGTTACAC
>JAUQXD010000236.1 GCA_030834835.1 Thermoflexales bacterium
CGCCCCAAAACTGGTTCTTTGTCCGCGACCTCGCGCGTTCAGCGCGCGAGGTCGCGTGTGATGATGTGACCCAATGCCCTCTGAGAAATAATGTGATCCCTTTTCTTGATCTGAAAGCCGCTTACACCGAATTGAAAGACGAACTCGATGCCGCCTACGAACGCACCTTGAGTTCTGGCTGGTATATCCTGGGCGAAGAAGTCGAAGCGTTTGAGGCTGAATGGGCCAGGTACTGCGGAGCACGCTACTGTATCGGCGTGGGCAACGGGTTGGACGCCCTGCACCTGATCTTGCGCGCGATGGACATTGGCGCGGGCGATGAAGTTATCGTACCGTCCAATACTTACATCGCCACGTGGCTGGCTTCGTCCTACGCGGGCGCGACAGCGGTACCGGTGGAACCCGATCCGCGCACGTATAATCTCGATCCCGATCGGATCGAGCGGGCCATCACGCCCCGCACGCGCGCGATTATGCCGGTGCACCTGTACGGCCAGCCCGCCGATATGGACGCCATCAATGCCGTCGCGTGGCGTCACAACCTCAAAGTGATCGAAGACGCGGCGCAAGCACATGGCGCACGTTACAAGAGCCGCCCGGTTGGCGCCCTCAGCGACGCCGCCGGTTGGAGTTTCTATCCGGGCAAGAACCTGGGCGCGATCGGCGATGCAGGCGCAATCACAACCAACGATGCCACGCTGGCCGACAGGGTGCGCATGCTGCGCAACTATGGTTCACGCGTGAAGTACTACAACGAAGTCAAGGGTTACAACTCGCGGCTCGATCCATTGCAGGCCGTATTCCTCAGCGTGAAACTGCGTCATCTGGAGGAGTGGAACGCGCGCCGCCGGATCATCGTGCGTCAATACCTGGCCGGCCTCGACAACGTGCCGGGGCTAATCGTACCGCACGTGCCGGTCTGGGCCGAGCCAGTCTGGCATTTGTTCGTTGTGCGCCACCCGCAACGCGATGCGCTTCAACAGCATCTGCACGCGGCCGAGATCGGGACCCTGATTCACTATCCGGTGCCGCCACATCTATCACAGGCGTATCAGGATGCAGGCTGGAGCGAGGGGCAATTTCCGCTGGCGGAACAGCTGGCTCGATCGGTTTTGAGTTTGCCGATAGGCCCTCATCTGAGTACGAGCGCGTGCGAGATCGTCATCGACGAAGTGGCACGCTTTGCGACTCGCTCTGCGATGGCAGCAGCTTCAAAGTGAACTTGCTTTGCTTCTACTCTCAGGCCAGGGGACAGAGCGGCATGGTTCTCATGGTCAGTTGGCACACTCCCCCGTCTTGCCAACCGAATACGTCTAAGAATCTAACCTATCTTACCGCGTATAAACATACCGCATGACAAACCAGTGATTCGCAATTGTTTTTGACGAAAGACATACGCCTCACAGTCAACCTGGTTGGTCAGTTAAACACCCCGCAAACCACGCCCGCCTAGAATAAAACAGAAGTCACCCTGTTCAGGTTCAGGCCATGCGCATTGGTTATGTAGTTCTATCACCCACCTTTGGTATGCAACAGTACGCCGCCGATCTGGCTAATGGCCGCGCGCTGGATGCCGATACGCATGTCGAAGTCGTGACGACCCGCACCGCACCGCTTGATCGATTCTCCCCGAAAGTGAGCGTCCACGCGATCGCCGAAGGGCGCGGCACCGGTCTGAAGGCAGGCAATTTTAACCCGGCCGGCTGGCTGAAAGTCTATCGCACGATCGTCAACACCCGACCGGACATTGTGCACTTCACTGGCCCGCATCTATGGAATCCACCGTTGATGTTGGCCTTGCGGCGTGCGGGTATCCCGATCGTTCACACGCTGCACGATCTCGACCCGCACAGTGGCGCAGGCTACGGGCAGCTGCTCTACACCTGGAACAACTCGATCAAGCGATCGGCCGGGCACATCCTGGTACACAGCCAGCTGTATCGCGCCCGATTGATCGCGGAAGGTATGCAGGCCGATCGAGTAACGAGTGTGCCGTTGCTGCATTTGTTTTTGAGTCAGGCCAATGAAGCGCGCCTGCGCGATCAGTTCGTGGACCAGGTACCTGCCGCCGATGCGGCCGCACCATTCGCGTTGTTCTTTGCGCGATTGGAAGCCTATAAAGGCGTCGATGTGCTTATCGAAGCATTGCGCCGACTGAGCGATCAGCCGCAGGTGCGCGCCATCATCGCCGGTCAGGGCGACGCATCGCGCTTTGCGACTACCCTCCTGCCCGCGACTGTGGAAGTCCGCAACCGCCTCATCGAAGACGCCGAAGCGATTGACCTGTTTAGCCGGTGCAGTGTTGTGATCCTGCCGTATGTGGATGCGACGCAATCTGCGCTGATCGCGGCGGCCTACTTCTTCGGCAAGCCCGTCATCGTGACGCGCACAGGCGCGTTGCCAGAATACGTGGCCGCTGGCGCAACAGGGTGGGTCATCGAACCCAATCAGGTTGACGAACTGGCGCAGTGTCTTGCGGCCGCGCTAAGCGATCCGGCCAACCTGAGCAAGATGGGGCGGGCTGGACGCGACTGGTATCTGGCTCAACGACGCCTGGAGCGCCGCAATCTGCGCCTGATGTATGAATCTGTCTACAACCGATCGACCGCTCGTTCACAATCGGTCGGGCTGGATCAAGGAGGGCGTTATGTCAATGATTGATAATGCGACACGCAAGACATCTGCGCTACATGATGTGCTGCCGTCGACGCAAAACGGGCCTATATCGGAAGAGGCGACTGCTAATCCACTGGTGTCGCTGGCGTTTGCGAAGCGCACCGGCTTTCGATTGCGCGTGTCAGAACGCCGCGTCGTGTTGATGCTCATTGATGTCTTACTGGTTAATCTGGCATTGTTTGTGGCGGGCGCACTCTTCGGCAATTTAGAACCAACTGTGGATTTTGTCACCGCCAACGTCAAGTGGTTCATCGCTTTGACAATCGTGTGGTCCGGTGTGGCAACCTTCTTCGACAGCTACAGCCTGTCGCGTGCGGCCAGCACCACTGCGAGCCTCAAGGTTAGTCTGTTGTCAGCGAGTGTGACCGTTGTGATCTATACGTTTATCCCGTACTTCACGCCGCAGTGGGGTCCGCGCTCGGCCTTCTTCGCGCAGTTGGCGCTGACCATGACGCTGGTGGCAGCGTGGCGTGTGACTTACGCGCGCGTGTTTGTGCAGCCGTCGTTTCAGCAGCGCGCCATCGTCGTAGGGGCCGGGAAGGCCGGTCGGGCGTTGGCGGCCGCTATTCAGGCCGCGCCCACCAACGATGCGAATCCGTATCGTGGCACGGGCTATCAACTCCTCGGCTACATCGACGATGATCCCGCACAGCGCAGCGCCCTGGTCGAAGGCGTGCCGGTGCTGGGCGACCATCGCGCGCTGGCGCAGGTGGCAAAGCAGCTGCACGTCGATGAGATCATCGTGGCAATTACGCACCGGCACGCCATCGAAGACGATCTGTTCAACGCATTGCTCCACTGCCGCGAACTCGGCTTCCGGGTTGTGACGATGGCGACCGTGTACGAGCGCTTGACGGGCCGCCTGCCGATCGATCACGTGGGGCGCGATCTGGAAATGGTCGTGCCAATGGATGATAACGCCGGTGAGCGTGCGTATCAAGCGTTCAAGCGCCTGATGGACATCGCGTTCGGTTTGTTCGGCCTGGTGCTGATGGGTCTGGTGATCATCCCGGTCGCTATCAGCAATGCTCGCACCAGCCCCGGCCCGCTGTTCTACAGGCAGCGCCGCATCGGTCAGGGTGGCAAGATCTTCGAGGTGTACAAGTTCCGCTCAATGCGGCCCGACGCCGAAAAGGGTACAGGCGCGGTGTGGGCGCAGAAGAACGACAACCGCATCACCCCGGCCGGCCGATTGCTGCGCAAGACGCGTCTGGATGAGATGCCGCAGTTCATCAACGTGTTGAAGGGTGAGATGAGTGTGATCGGGCCGCGCCCGGAACGCCCGGAATTCGTCAACGCGCTGTCGCTACTACTGCCATTCTACCGTGCGCGGCATGCCGTGAAGCCGGGCATCACGGGTTGGGCACAGATTCGCTACGGCTACGGCAGCACCAATGAAGACTCGCACGTGAAGTTGGAGTACGACCTGTACTATGTGAAGCACGCCAGCCCCCTGCTCGATCTGCGCATCGTGCTACAGACGGTGCCGGTGATGTTGTTGGGCAAGGGTCAGTAATCTTGGCGCGAATACTCTATCTCACGCAGGTGCTGCCATATCCGCTGAGCACCGGCGCGAAAGTGCGACAGTACTATGTGCTGCGCTATCTGAGCCAACACCACGCAGTGACACTGGTGTCCTTTGTGCGGCCCGACGATCGCGCGAAAGATGTGGAGCACCTCAGGACATTCTGCGCGGCAGTCCATACCGTACCGATGACGCGCTCCAGATGGCGCGACATCCGGGCGGGCCTCAAAGCCGTGGCGACCGGCCAACCGATCGTCATCGTGCGCGATGAGATCGAAGCCATGCAACAACTCCTCGCTCGCCTGACGGCGAGCGAGCGTTTTGAGGCGGTCCACGCCGATCAGGTCGCGATGGCGCAATATGCACTGGGTGTTGACAGTCCGGGTCTCAAGCGTGTACTCGATCTGCACAATGCGATGTATCTGGTGACGCACCGTCTGGCCGACAACGAACCCAATCCGCTCAACCGCGCGCTCATGCAGCGCGAAACACAGGCGTTGGCGAAGTACGAAGCTCAACTGTGCGCCCGGTTTGATCGGGTGGTGTTTGTCACCGATGACGATCGCGCGGCGATCGTGGCCCAGATCAATCGCCATCACATCAAAGTCAACGCGCAACAGTTCAGCACGATTCCGATCTGCAGTGACCCGATCGAGAAAGCGGCGATCCCGCCGGTCGCTAAGCCGTTCCGCGTGACGGCGCTGGGCGTGATGTTCTGGCCACCGAATGCGGAAGGTGTGGCGTGGTTCGCGCGCGACGCGTGGCCGCAAGTGCGCGCCCGTCATCCCGAAGCACGCCTGACCATCGTGGGTAAGAATCCGCCGCCGACGTTGACGGACCTCAACGGCGTGGACGGCATCGAAGTACCGGGCTTTGTGCCGGATGTGCAATCGATACTGGCCGAGACGGCCGTCTTCATCGTGCCGTTGCGCGCGGGCGGCGGGATGCGTGTTAAAATACTCGACACGTGGTGCTGGGGCTTGCCCATCGTGTCCACCCGCATTGGCGCAGAAGGTATCGCAGTGCGGGACGGCGAGAACATCCTACTGGCCGACACGGCCGATGAACTGGCGCAGGCGGTCAATCGTGTGTTAGGCGATGCGACGCTGGCCGATCAATTGCGCCGCAACGGCCGGCAGTGGATCGAAGCAAAATATGATTGGCGCATGGTCTATCGCGCGTGGGACGAAATTTACGGATAGCCGCCATCGGCTTACAGCCAATGGCTAACTTAACAAGCCCGCTTCGCGAGCTTACCACCTGTTGCCGTCGATTTTCAAGCGATGGCGACCGAACAGATGATGAAACCCAAACTCAACCAAACCCTCATTGCGATTCTGCTCTTATCAGCGGGAGTGCGCATAGCCGTAGCGCTGTACCTGGGCGATGTGGTCGATGCGCCGCCGCTGTTGACGGATCAACGCTCGTATCATGCGCTGGGTGAGCGGCTGATCACGGGGCACGGCTTTAGCTTTGATCGCGGCTGGTACCCGTTCACGCAGCCCGATCAACCTACCGCGCACTGGTCATTTCTATATTCGATCTTCGTCGCCGCGGTGTACGCGGTGTTTGGTCCGCATGTGCTGGCGGCGCGTCTGGTGCAGGCCGTTCTCGGCGGAGTGCTGCTGCCGTTGATGGTGTATCTGTTTGCACGACGAGTGTATCATGTGTCGCCGCTCAACCCGGCCGCGGCTAAGCTCAACGAGTATGGCTTGAGCGAAGAACGGTTGGCGTTGATCAGCGCGGGTCTCGCGGCAGTCTATTTCTACTTCATACTCTATGCGGCCACATTGATGACGGAGACGTTTTACATTTCTGGTCTACTGTGGCTGCTCGTCAACGCGATCGAATTGGCAGAAGAACCGACGTTGAAACGCGGCCTGCTGCTGGGCCTGAGCCTGAGTGTGACGACGCTGCTGCGGCAATCGATTTTGCCGTGGGCGGCGGTGCTGATAGTATGGCTGCTGTGGACGGGCTGGCAGCGCGGGACGTGGGGGCGCACGGTCCGATCGAGTGTGGTAGCGATCGGGGTGCTGGCGATCTCGATCGCGCCGTTTACCATCCGCAATTATGCCGCTTACGGGCAATTCCTGCTCTTGAATTCCAACGCCGGTTACGCGATGTTTTCGGCGCAGCATCCCATGCACGGCACGGAATTCCGCGAGTTTGAGGCGGCGCCTGTCCCCGACGAGTTAGCCGGTCAAAATGAAGCGCAGCTGGATAAAGAGTTGATGCAACTCGGGATCGGGTTTGTCCTCGCCGAGCCGGGCCGCTATCTGGCGCTGTCGCTGAGCCGCGTGGTGGATTACTTCGAGTTCTGGCCCACGCCAGACACCTCGCTGCTCAACAACGTCGGGCGGGTAGGATCGATCGGATTATTGCTGCCGTTCATGTTGATGGGATTATGGTTGGCGTTTCGGTATGGCGGCCCGCACGCGACGAACGGGTGGCGCACCTTTACGCAGTCGCCGCTGGCGCTCATCAGCCTGTTCATGCTGGTCTATTCAGTGCTGCATATCTTCACGTGGGCGATGCCGCGTTATCGGTTGCCCGTCGACGCCGTCGCGCTGCCACTGGCCGCCCTGTCCATTGTTCATCTGGCGCACTGGTGGGCCGCGCGTCGACGCAGACCACAGCCAGCGTAAAGGCAGGCGCGAATCCCCGCGCCACTTTCAGTATTGAATAGAATGCCAGAAACTGATATGATAGAAACAGGTTCGGACGACATTCGGTTAAGGCGCATCCGGTCAGGACAATAGGCATATGGAACTCAAGCACTATTTCAACGTATTGATCAAGTGGTGGTGGCTGATATTAGCCAGCGTCGCAATCGCCAGTGTGGCCAGTTACCTGGGTACACTGGCCGCCCCGCGCCAGTACATGGCGCGCACCACATTGATGGTCGGGCAGTCGTTGCAGAATCCCAATCCCGATCAAACACAGTTCTACATGAGCCAGGCCCTGGCGCAAAGTTATACCGATCTCGTCAGGCGCGAGCCGGTATTGCGCGGCACACTCGAAACGCTGAAACTCGATTGGGACTGGTTGCTATTGCAAAGCATGGTCACAGCCCGCGTAGTTCCTGCCACGCAACTGCTCGAGATTACCGTACTCGACACTGACCCGCAGCGAGCCGCAGTGTTGGCCGGTGAAATCGCGCAGCAATTGATCCTCCAGACCCCGGCCGCTATGGATGCCGAGCGTGAAGCCGAACATCAATTCATACTCCAGCAGGTTCAGGACCTTAAAGTCAACATCACCAACGCGCAGAATGAGATTCGGCTGCTTGATACCGTGATCGCGGAAGCTAAAAGTGCCCGGCAGATTCAGGATGCGCGCAGCCAGCAATCAGCGCTGCAAACACAGGTCGCAGCGTGGCAGGCCATCTACGCCCAGCTGTTGACAAACCTACAGGGCAGCTCAACCAACTTCTTGAGTGTAGTAGAACCGGCGCGCGAGCCAGGTGGTTGGGTTGGCCCGTCCACCGCCACCAATATATTGGTGGCGGCCTTGATTGGTTTCGTGCTCGCAGCCGGCGCCGCCTATATCTTGGAATATCTCGACGATACCCTGAAGACGCCTGACGATGTTCGTAAGGTGGCCGACCTGCCCGCGCTGGGCGGAGTCGGGCAGCTGGACGGCACAGACTACGCGACGCAGCTCGTCACTGTGCGCCAGCCGCGTTCATCGATTTCCGAAGCCTATCGTTCCCTGCGTACCAACATACAGTTCAGCACTGTTGACGATCGGTTTCGAACATTGATGGTTACCAGCGCCAATCCCAAGGATGGCAAGACAATCACTTCGGCGAATCTCGCAGTAACACTGGCGCAATCGGGCCAGCGCGTGGTGCTCGTGGATGCTGATCTCCGGCGTCCATCCCAGCATAAGGTCTTTAACCTGCCTAATACGACGGGTCTTACGACCATCCTGCTGGATGCAAACGTGCGCCTGGCAGATGTGCTCCAGACGACCGAAGTCGAGAACCTGCGCGTGATGACCGTCGGCCCGGTGCCGCCCAATCCATCGGAGATGCTCGGCTCGAAGCGCATGGGGTATTTGATCGAGGCCTTGCAGCACGAAGCTGAAGTCGTCGTTTTCGACACTCCGCCGCTGCTGGCCGTGACGGATGGCGCGGTGTTGGGGGCGCGGCTTGATGGCATCTTGATTGTGATTAACGCCGGCCGCACGCGGCGTGTTCATCTGAAGCGCAGTAAAGAGATACTGGACACCGTGGGCGCACGCACGATTGGCGTAGTGATTAATCGTCTGGCCGCACGCGTTGACGAGTATTACCACAACTACTATGATGATGAAGGGAGCGAAGCGCGACCCGGGCGCCGGGCTGCGCAGCTGCGCGCCTTCCTGGCCGAATCAAGCCTCGCACGTCGTTTCACCCGGAGTGACGACGCCCCTTCCCCGGAAACGCCTACACGCGTCGCACAACGCAGCACTACACCGGCCAAATCTAGACCACGATCGGCTAAATAATTGCCAGCGGGCTTACGACGAGAGCGCGAAAAAGTACCTTCGCGCTCTCGTCGTAAGTCTGCTGGCAATTACTTAGCCGATCGCGGTCTGGATTTGGCCGGTGCAGTGTTGC
>JAUQXD010000237.1 GCA_030834835.1 Thermoflexales bacterium
TTGCGACGCGCGCTGGAACTGGACAAGCACGTGATCACCACCAACAAAGGCCCGATCGCGCTGAAATACCCTGAATTAAAGGCGCTGGCGGACGCGCACGGTGTCGAGATCGGCGCGGAAGGCACGGTGATGAGCGGCACGCCGTCGCTGCGTATGGCGCAGGAATTGCTGGCAGGCGCGGGCGTGCGCAAAGTGCAGGGCATCATCAACGGTACAACCAATTACATCCTGACGCAGATGGAAGCGGGCGCGCCCTACGCCGAAGCGCTGGCCGACGCGCAGGCCAAAGGCTACGCCGAAGCCGATCCGACCGGCGATGTGGAAGGCTTCGATGCGGCGGGCAAGGTCGTCATCCTGGCGAATTTGTTGATGGGACAAGCGCTGACATTAAGTGATGTCGATCGCACGGGCATCACGCAGCTCACGCCCGATGACATCGAGGCGGCGAAGGCGGCCGGTGAGCGCTGGAAACTGATCGGGCGCGTGGAATCGATCGAGGGCAAGGTCGTCGCCAGCGTGAAGCCGACACGTTTGCCCATCACGCATCCGCTCGCGTCTGTCGGCGGCGCGACGAACGCCATCACCTTCACGACCGATCTACTGGGCGACGTGACGCTGATCGGGCCGGGCGCCGGCCGCATCGAAACGGGCTACGCGATCGTTGGAGACTTGTTGGCAATACATCGAAAACTTGATAAATGATGAGTGACGAGTGATGAGTAAATTCACTCGTCACTCATCACTCGTCATCTACCCCACCCAAATCCCTGAAGGAGATATGCAATGACCACCATCCCACAAACGATGGGCCAGCAATTTGGCCGACGATCCTGGGCCGAGCCCTGGAAGATCAAAATGGTCGAGCCGTTGACGATGATCGATCGGGCCGGGCGTGAACGCGCCGCGCTCGAAGCCGGCTTCAACACGTTCCTGCTCAAATCCGACGACGTTTACATCGATCTGTTGACCGACAGCGGCACCGGCGCGATGAGCGATCGGCAGTGGGCGGGCATGATGCTGGGCGATGAAGCCTATGCCGGCAGCCGCAACTTCTATCACCTGGAAAGCGCTGTCCAGAACTACTACGGCTATAAGTACATCGTGCCGACGCATCAGGGCCGCGGCGCGGAACACCTGATCAGCCAGACCGTGATCAAGAAGGGGCAGTACGTCCCCGGCAACATGTACTTCACGACGACACGCCTGCATCAGGAACTGGCGGGCGGCATCTTCGTGGACGTGATCATCGACGAAGCCCACGACCCGATCAACCTGCATCCCTTCAAGGGCAACATCGATCTCAACAAGGTCGAAGCGTTGATTAAGCGTGAAGGCGCGGACAACATCGCCTATATCAGCGTGGCGGGCACGGTCAACATGGCGGGCGGTCAGCCGGTCAGCATGGCCAATATCAAGGCCCTGCGCACATTGTGCGACCAGCACGGCATCAAGATCTTCCTCGATGCCACGCGCATGATGGAGAATGCCTTCTTCATTCAAGAACGCGAAGCAGGTTACGCCAACAAAACGATTGCCGAGATTCTAAAGGAATTCTGCGCCTACACCGACGGCGCGTGGATGAGCGCGAAGAAAGATAACCTGGTCAACATCGGCGGCTGGCTGGCCGTGAACGATTGGGACATCTTTGAAGAGATTCGCAATCTGGTGGTCGTTTACGAGGGCCTGCACACGTATGGCGGCCTGGCCGGGCGCGACATGGAAGCGTTGGCCATCGGCATTGCCGAAGCCGTCCAGGACGATCACATTCGATCGCGCATCGGGCAAGTGCGCTATCTGGGCGAATTGCTGGTCGATTGGAATGTGCCCATCATGCTGCCCGTCGGCGGGCACGCCATCTTTCTCGATGCGAAGCGCTTCTATCCGCATCTACCGCAGAGCGTGTTCCCGGCGCAAACGCTGGCCGCCGAACTCTATCTCGATTCTGGCATCCGCTCGATGGAGCGCGGCGTCGTCAGTGCGGGCCGCGATCCGCATACGGGCGATCACTACTATCCCAAACTGGAACTGACCCGCCTCACCATCCCGCGCCGCGTCTACACGCAGGCGCACATGGACGTGGTCGCAGAGTCGGTCAAGGCTGTGTACGATCAGCGCGAGCAATCGCGCGGCTTGAAGATGGTCTACGAGCCGAAGTATCTGCGCTTCTTCCAGGCCCGTTTCGAACGCTTGTAATTTCGTCGTAAAAAACGAGGCCGACTACATCAGTCGGCCTCGTTTCATTTAACCACATGCCCTGCGCTTCTCAACACCCCGATTGCTTCTGTCACCCGATCAGCCTTCACCAACACATAGTCCGTATCGAAGGTCGCGATGGCGAAGATGTTGATTTTCGCTTCAGCCAAAGGCGCAGCGATTGAAGCGAGCACGCCTGTCAACGACAAATCGAGCGGCCCTTTGATTTTCAATGCCCGCCAGCCCCGATCAGCCTTCACGCCTGACGGCACAGCGCTCTCTTCGCACACGATCGACAGTTCATCGCTCGTGCGCGTGATCGACACGAAGCCGCCCGTGACGATGTCAGCGCCCGCCCACTCCGGCAACACGGCATCACGTTCAAGTCGGCAGATTGCTAATACCTCTGGCAAAACGGACAACGTCAGCATCTACACACTCTTCAACTCAGCCACAGTGCGCTCACTCTGCACGTTACCCGTATTCAGCGTCGATTTCGGTTCGAGCAAGATCACGTGTGCTTCCTCAGCGGCGATAGGCAGATGCTCCACGCCCTTCGGAATGATGACGAACTCGCCTTCATCCAATTCAATGTCCTGATCGCGCAGCCTGATCGTAAGATGACCCTTCACGACGAGGAACAATTCATCTTCGTTGTCGTGATGATGCCACACGAACTCGCCCTTGAGCTTGACCAACTTCACGTGCGAGTCGTTGATCTCACCCGCAATGCGCGGACTCCAATACTCGTCGAACAAACCGAACTTCTGGGCCAGATTCACCTTTTCGATCATGTCGCGTCCTCCCCAATTAACGCATCCACTTCGATCTCAACCAGCATCTCGGAATCGATCAGCCGCTTGACCTCCACCATCGTCGCCGCCGGTTGAATGTCGCGGAAGACCTCACCGTGCGCGCGGCCAATCGCTTCCCAATCGTCGATGTTGATCACATACATTCGGGTCCGAACGACGTCCGTCAAACTTGCGCCCGCCCGGCTCAACGCCGTCTCGATGTTCTTCAACGTCTGCACCGTCTGCGCGTAAGCATCGCCGCGCCCGACGACCTTGCCCTCCGCGTCAGTTGCGGTTGTGCCCGATACGAAGACGTGCTGACCGATCCGCACTGCGCGCGAATAGCCGACGATCGGCTCCCACGGCGTGCCGCTGGAGATGTTTTGTCTTTCTTTTGTCATTGTTCATTCGTCATTTGTCATTGAGTGCTCTTACTGCCTCAACCAACTTTCCCACTTCCTCCAGCGTGTTGTAATGCGCCGCACCGACGCGCACCATGCCACCCTTCTCTTCCAGACCCAGTCGATCCATCACGGCCAGCGCGTAATAATTGCCATCCCACACGTAGATGCCGCTCTTATCAAGTTCGGCCGCCACGTCGCGGGGATTCCATCCTTCGAGCGTAAACGAGACCGTCGGCACGCGCCGATCGAGTTGATCGAGATCGGTGATGCCCCAGATATGCAGACCTTTGATCGAGGACAAGCCTTCGATCAAAGCGCGACTCAGCGTCTGCTCGTACTCTTTCATCGCCGTCATCGCCGCTACGAGGCGTTCGCGTCGGCTGGCTTCTTGCATCTTGCTTCCCGCATCTTGCATCCCCAGCCACTCAAAATATTCCAACGCTCCCAACACCGCCGCGATCGACTCAAAGCTCTGCGTGCCCGTCTCGAATTTGTGCGGTGGCTCATTATGCGCGGGTCGCACTTTGTACGCTTTCAGTTTATCGAGCAGCTCATACTTGCCATACAAAATGCCCGTATGCGGCCCGAAGAACTTGTAAGCCGAACACGCGAGGAAATCGCAATCGAGCACCTGTACGTCGATGGGGCCGTGAGGCGCGTACTGCACCGCATCGACGTAGACCAGCGCGCCGACTGCGTGCGCGGCCTGCACCGCCTCAGCTACCGGATTGATCGTGCCCACAG
>JAUQXD010000238.1 GCA_030834835.1 Thermoflexales bacterium
AGTTGTCGCCTGTGCAAAAAGCCGGCGGCCTGATGTACCTGAGCGGCTACGCGGCGCATTTGATGATGTTGATTATCATCGTGCTGTGGCTGCCGCTGGCCCTGCAACCCGAACTGTTTAAGCAACTACCGCTGACGTTTCTGGGACTGGGCGGGCTGGGATTGCCGATCGAGTATGTGCTGTCGCAGTTGACGCTGTATCGAGGGCAAGGTGTGAAGAAGCTGGCGCTGCGTCTGCCGCTGCTGATGGCGATCGGCTTTGGCATGGCCTTTAACAATGGCCTCAACGTGATCGACGGGCTGCTCAATCGGGCCGGGGAATTTAAGCGCACGCCCAAACGCGGCGCGGGCACAGTCGGCTTCGATGCGCGGCAGGCCTGGCAAGCGTGGATCGAGATCGGGCTGGCGCTTTACACGCTGGTGGCTGCCGGGTTCATGGTCGAAGACGGGCAGTGGCTTACGGCCGGAGTGCTGTTGATTTACACGGCCGGTTTTACGCTGGTCGGCTGGGGCACCCTCAGCCTGCCGCGCGTGAGCATCCAGCCGCCGCCGGGTGTGCCCGACCACGAGTAACAGAAAACGCCGCTTCGAATGACTCGAAGCGGCGTTTTTTGAACTGAGATTATTGCCCGTTCTCGACCACGCGGGCGGGCTGCTGGGGCGAATCCAGCAGCGGCATATCCGGCTCGCCGGGCATGATGCTTTGCCCGCGGAAGAAGCCGCCTTCGTCGATGAGGAATGAGGCCACGGAAATATCGCCCCACACGCGCCCGGTCGACAGGATTTCCAGCCGACCCTGCGCCTTCACGGTACCCTTGAGCGCCCCGGCCACCGAGACGTTCAGCGCCACGACATCGGCGATGACCTTGCCGGTCTCGCCGATGATCAGGTTGCCGGCCACCTGAACGTTGCCCTCCATCACGCCGTCGACGCGCAGACCGCCGTCGCTCTGGATGGTACCCTTGAAATTGGCGTTCGGGCCGATGACTGTCTCGATTTTGGCCGATGACCCACCGCCGCTTGACGGGCTGTTGGTAATCGTCGGAAGTGATGATGTCGAAGTTTTTTCTTTACCAAACATGATGTGTCCCCTTTAGGTTGGACTTGCACCCCGCCAAGCGGCGCGCGGCGCAAATCATACCTTAGGTCAGAGGTTTGTGCAAACGCGACACCTACGGTTCTACCCTGACCCGGAACAGGATGACGCGGTCCCCGGCCAGCCCGCCGCCCCGATCGAGCAGCGGCACCCGGCGGGTGCTGGTCATGCCGTACAACCCCGCTTCGATGAAATACTCACCCGGCGGCAGGGTGTCCGGCACCTGCAACCGGTATGGGTCATTGACGCTTTGCCCGGCGATCCACCGGGGAATCCATAAGAGCGCCGGAAACGCGCCGCCCAGCGGGGTGTAGTCTTGCTGTGCGATGAGTTGATTGTTGCCATCGATGAGGTGCACGAAGACCGTGTACGATTCAACCACCTGCTGCTGCGCCTGCCAGTTCAACCACACCCCGATCGAACTGCCCGGCTTAACGGTAATCGTCGCCAACGGATCAGTCGCGGGTGCCCCGTTGGCTGAAGCGCCCAACAGCCCGATTTGCGCGTTGAAGTCCGCCAGCCGCGCTTGATCGATTTCGATATGCGGCCTCGTCGGCTCGATAACATTAAGCGCCTGCAAAGGTACGCTGAATTCCAGATCTCGGCCAGCCGATAGATCACTCAGCCTTAGAATAACCGGATACTCGCCCGGCGTCGCGTCGAACGGCAGCGTGATGTCGTAGCGTTCGACGATGACCTCGTTCGGGAGCCACTCCGGCGTCAGCAGTCGCGAATCCGTCGTCCAACGATACTCCCGCCCGCCGACCATCGCAAACGGCATGATGATGTGCGTGGGCGTGATCGCGGCCCGCATCGCCAGCGTCAGATGCGCCGTCTGCCCCGCTTCGATTGAGGTTTGATCCAGCGAGTAACCGATCACCTCAAAGCCGCCTGCGCTCGCATTGATCTGATGATCCAGCGGCGGCACACTCGTGTCGCCTGGCGGCACGACACGCCACAACGGCCAATCGCCTTCGGGCCGGAGCCGGAACAATCGCCCTTCGACCACGGCACGGCGATAATCGGCCAGATACACCGGGCCATCATTCAAGTGCGCGAAGACATTATCCAGCCACGGATTGGCCGAAGCGGTTGTCACATAGATCGGGTTTACATCCGCCGGATCGAGTTTGCGCCCTTCAGTGAATTCCGCCACCCACAGCGGTGTCATCGCCTCCCACGGCGACAGCACCACGGCGTGCTCGCCTTTGCCTGCAAACCGATTAAAGAGCGTGTCTACCCAGTCCGGGCCGGCAGTATAATCCGAGAGTGAGATGCGCGGTCCGTTCACCAACAATTGCGCAACCGGCAAAATCAGCAGCATCGACAGCAACACGCGTTGTCCGGTCTTTGTTGACATCGTCCATTGCGTGAGCGCCCATGCGCCCACACCAATGAACACCGCGATTATCATAAACGGCAGCAATAGATACGCCATCACGTCCTGCACGGTGTTGATGATGAAGGCGTACAGTGTCAGGAAAAACATCGCGCCCAACACAAATGGCTGCCAGGCTCGCCGCGCCAGCCAGATCGCGCCCGGAATAGCCAGCAAGAGGCTGATCACGGAGAATTGCAATTTCAGCAACTCAACAAAGACGCTGAAGCGCACCGGCTGATCGGCCAGGCCGAAGTGAAACAGATTCACACGCAACCCCTCAGCGCTGACGAAGTGGATGAACGCCTCCAGCGAGGTAACGGTTTGCGTGCCAAACGGCGTGGTCGGGCTGCGGAGCGGATAGTACAGCCACACGCTCAGCCCCAGCAAGAAACAGCCGATCAATGGCAGCAACTTCTTTGGTTGGATCAACAATCGGGGCTGCACGAGCACGATAAAGATTGCGTAAGCGGGAAACGTGAAAACAAGCAGCAAATGCTGCGTCGGGCTAAATCCCGCAATCACAGCGAAGAGATACAACCACCGATCATTCTCCGTGCGCCACCACTCGATCAACAGGAAGACACTCAACGTTGCCAGCAGCAGTGTGATGATGTGCGCGTTGGTGTGAATGCTGTGCTGCCAGACATCAGTCGCGGCGGCAAAAGACAGCCCGGCGAACAGGGCGGGCAAGTGATTGCTGACTGTTGACACCTGCACTGCATCCGCAGCGCGGTGCAAGTGTTGCTGACTGCTGATTGCTGATCGTTGCCCGCTGGTCAAGCGTTGTACGATCAAGTAAACCAACGTCGCGCTGAAGGCGCCCGCCGTCGCCGCGAGGAGGTGCGTGCGATAGGCCACCAAGCCAATCGCCACGAGGCGCTGCCACGTGCCCGCCAGCAGCGTGTAGAAGGCATAGCCCGGCGGATGCGCGAGGCCAAACACCCACGGAATGAAGGTGTATTCGCTCGGGTCGCCGGGGACTTGCGCGGGCGGCAACGCTGCAACGTAGAACCCGAAGGCCGCCACAAACACGATCGAGCCGAAGAGGAGGGTGAGATGTCGTTGAAGAAAACGCATGATGGCAAGAGTTCTTGGCAGTTAAGTTCAGTCGGCGGAGGCCGACTTCGTGCTTCTGTTGCCGCGATTTCAATCGCCAGACAGGCTGGCAGGCTCGGCAGTTGAAACTGCACCTACAATTGCACGAAGCCGACCTGCGTCGGCTAGTCGGCGGGGCCGACTTTGTGCTTCTGTTGCTGCGATTTCAATCGCCAGTATGCGACGCCGGCAGCAGTTGAAACTGCGTCTACAACCACACAAAGCCGACCTGCGTCGGCTCATTGTTCAATCGATCTCAGTTGTTTCGCAACGCTCCCAATCCTCAATCAGAGCGTTTTCAGCGTGATGAATCTTTTGGCGCTGAATGTAAGCCGTAACTGCCTCAACACCGCTCTTACTCACCGTAAACGCGCCGTACGCGCCCTGCCACTTGAAGAACTGTTCGGGCGCAACAACGTGTGTCATCAGATGCGACGAACTCCCTTTCACTTCTTTGACAAACGTCGCGACTGCAACCGTGGCCGAGAAACGCGTTAGAACATGGACATGATCAACCATGCCACCAATGGTGATCACTTCGCACTTTAGCTTATGCGTTTTCGCAATGATTGCCCTGTAGAGCGCATCTTCGATCTTGGGGGTAACCAGAGGCAGTCGATCCCAGGTCGCCCAGACACAATGCAAGTAAAGTTGGGTGAATGGCTCGCGCACTTTCTTTCCCTCGAACTTCAGTCGGCGGAGGCCGACTTCGTGCTTCTGTTGCTGCGATTTCAATCGCCCGGCGATTATAGCACGCCCGCCTCGCCGTCCGTCACCTTTCCCCGCGAGTTGCATCTAATCATCTGGCAATTGACTTTACTTCACGCACTGGTTACAATTCCTACACCTCATCGCACTCATTGCAGTTCAAACCATTTCCAAGGAGACTAGCATGCCCAGCAACACCTTGACGATCACCGACAATCGCACCGGCAAAGCTTATGAAGTCCCGATCCAGGATGAAACGATCAAAGCCGGCGACCTGCGCCAGATCAAAGTCAAGCCGACCGACTTCGGCCTGATGACGTACGATCCGGCCTTCATGAACACGGCCTCGTGCAAGAGCACCATCACCTACATCGACGGCGACGCCGGC
>JAUQXD010000239.1 GCA_030834835.1 Thermoflexales bacterium
CTACTTCACCATTTTCGAGTTCGTGCGGGCACACCAACACTTCAATGATCCAGAGTGGGATGGTGAACCTGTGCCGCCAGACGAACTCGGCCAACCCGATCAGCCCGCCGCGCCTCAGCGGCCTCCCGCCGCCATCCGCGAGCGACCTGAGTCATATGATCGTCCGCCCAAAATCAAGATTCAACTGGCCGATGGCAAAGCGCGGGCCATTCAAGACAGCATCGTCACTACTTTCTGGCATCCTGATGGCAAGCCGATGACGGCCCGGCAATTCATGGAACTACTTTTTGGCAAACTCCCCGAGTTCTTCACCAGCGAAGCAGAACTGCGCCGTCTGTGGTGTACACCGTCCACCCGCGCCGAGTTGTTGCGCCGCCTCACCGAGAAAGGCTTCGGCCCCGAGCAGTTAGCCGAAATGCAGCGCATCATCGACGCCGAAAACAGCGACCTGTTCGATGTGCTGGCCTATGTGGCCTATGCGCTGCCCACCGTGACGCGGGAGGTACGCGCCACGACGGCCAGAGGCGAGATCAAGACGCGCTTCACTCCGAACCAACAGGCCTTCATCGATTTTGTGCTGGCGCACTACGTGCAGGTCGGCGTTGAAGAACTGGCGCCGGACAAGCTCACACCCTTACTGCGCTTGAAATATCACAATGCGCTTGCTGATGCCGTGGCCGATCTAGGCCGACCCGAAGAGATTTCAAAAGTATTCGCGAGTTTTCAGCAATATTTGTATCAACCGCAGATCGGGCCGTGATCACTGTGACTAGCCTATCGTGAATTTGGATGCCCGATAACTACGTTCGGGCATGACGTTCTCCACGTTGAGCGCGTCATCTTGAAACGGAGCCTTGAGATCGACTATGCAACAATCCATCATTCACATCGCGCTGGTCGTTCGAGACTACGACGAAGCGATCGACTTCTACTGCCGGAAGTTGCACTTTTCGCTGGTCGAAGATACCTACCAGCCCGAACAGGATAAGCGCTGGGTGGTCGTGTCGCCGCCGGGGAGCAGTGGCACCAGTTTGTTGTTAGCCCGTGCCTCATCGCCTGAGCAGGCGGCCTTTATCGGAAATCAGGCGGGCGGGCGCGTGTTCCTCTTCCTCAACACCGATGACTTCTGGCGTGACTATAGTGAGATGCTGGCGGCTGGCGTCCACTTCGTTCGAGAACCGAAGACCGAGGTTTACGGGACGGTGGCTGTCTTTGAGGACTTGTACGGGAATCGCTGGGATCTCATCCAGCGGAGTGATCATCGGGTTGACTGAGAGTTCACCAACAGATACTGGTAACGGGGCGGGGAATTCTCATCTGGGGGCTAAACGCGATGATGGAAGCTCTTCACGGCAAAACCGCACTGATTACGGGCGCTTCGAGCGGTCTGGGCGCTGACTTTGCCCGGCAGCTGGCGGCTCGTGGGTGCCAACTGATTCTGGTGGCGCGCCGGGCCGAACGCCTGCGCGAATTGCAGCAGGAGATTTCATCCCGCCATGCAACATCCATCGACTGCATAACGATGGACCTGGTCGAGGCCGATGCGCCGCAGCGCCTTTACGATCAACTCAACCACATGGGCCGCCCCATCGA
>JAUQXD010000240.1 GCA_030834835.1 Thermoflexales bacterium
CAACTGGCGGCGCATGGCCTACAGTGTGCAGCTGTCCCTCATCGTGCCGGGCGCGATGAGCCTGGGCGCGCAAACAGCCGGCGAGGTCAAGATCATCTGGCGGCTGGTGTTTGTGGTCACGTGCGGCCTGGGCATCATCGCGCAGGTCTATCTATCGCAGGCCACGCGCAGCCGTCCGTATCACGGCTGGTTTCTACGCAATGGCCGCTGGATGATGGCGGGTGTTTACGCCCTGATCGCCGTGGTCGCCTTCGCGCCGGAGATTGCCCAGCAGCTCGATCCCAAGTTGACGGCGCTGCAAGTTGAAGGTCTGTTGCTGACGCTGGTCGTGTTCCTGAGCGTCAGCTTTGTCTGGGACCTGCTGGCCGAACCGAAAGAGTGACACCCTCCGTCTTGCCACTGCGGCATGAGTAGGGTATAGTTTTGCCATCTTCTGCTGATAGTTGGGACATATGCCACCACTTGACTCGATCAAACACGACCCTGGCGAATCGGCCGGGGTCGTTTTATCTCCCGGCCCGATTGGGCCGCCTGGCCCGATCAGTTCAGCTGTGCCCGCTCGGACATCTACCCGCAGTCGCGTGGGCCGGCTGTTCGGCGAACCCGCGCTGGTGAGGCGCGTCCTGGCGCTGGCCTGGCCGGTGGTATTGGAGCAGACGCTGTTTGCCGTCGTCGGATTGACGGACACTTACGTCGTCGGCCACCTCGGCGCAAATTCGCTGGCGGCAGTAGGCCTGTCCAATCAGATCATCAACCTGCTGGCCGCCGTGTACGGCGCGGTCGCCACGGGCAGCATGGCCGTCGTCGCGCGCCAGATCGGCGCCGGGGAACGATCGGAGGCGAGCAAGACCACCCAGCAATCAATTTTGGCCGCATTCGTGATCGGCCTCACTTTATCGCTTGTATCGTTCATCTTCGCCGAGCAGATCATGCAAGCCCTGGGCGCGGCGGCCGACGTCGTGCCGATCGGGGCGGCGTACATGCGCATCTCGTCGTTCACGCTGATCTTGATGCCGACGCTGTTTGTGGGCAATGCCATCATGCGCGCCATCGGCGACACACGTACACCGATGCAGATCATGGCGGTAGTGGTGGTGTTGAATGCGGTGCTGGCTTTCTGGCTGGTGCGCGGCGAACCGAACCTGGGCGCGAACGGTTCGGCGCTGGCGGCGATGGTGGCGCGCGGTGTGGGCGGCGGGTTGGTCGTCGCGATGTTGTTGAAGGGGCGGGGGCGGGTGCGCCTGCCGCGCGAGTGGCCCCGGCTGGATTGGCCGCGCCTGAAGCGGGTGTTGAACATCGGATTGCCGGCCGGTGCGGAACAGTTGCTGCTGCAAAGCGCGTTGATCGCCATGACGACGATCATTACGGGGTTAGGCACAGCGGCTTATGCCGCGCACCAGATTGCCCTCAATGTCATGTCGATGTCCTATCTGCCGGGCTGGGGTTTTGCGCTGGCGGCGACGACGTTGGTGGGGCAGAATCTGGGCGCGCGCGACACAGCCCAGGCCAAAGCCAGCGGCTATACCGCTTTCCGATTGGGCTTGCTGGTCATGGCAAGCATGGGCGCGCTGTTGTTCATCTTCGATGAGACATTGGTGCGCGCCTTTGTGCCCGACGATGAGGCCGTCATCGCGTTCGGTGTCGGGGCGATTCGCATCTCGGCTTTCATTCAACCGATCATGGCGGCGTCGTTTGTGTTCAGCGGCGGGTTGCGCGGCGCGGGCGACACGCGCACCGCGCTGTTCATCACCGTTGGTTCCACCTGGCTGACGCGCGTACCCATCGCCTATCTGCTGGCGCACACGTTGGGCCTCGGCCTCAACGGCGCGTGGCTGGCCATCGCCGCCGACTTCCTCACGCGTGCCACGTTCTTCTGGCTGAGGTTTAGAAGCGGGAAATGGATGACGATCAAAGTCTAATTTTCAATGCACAATGCACAATGCTCAAATCTTAAGGAGGATGAGATGGCTGCGGCGGTTAAGATTGAAGAGCGAACGTATCAATTTGCCCTGCGGGTTATTCGCATGGTGCGGGCGCTGCCTGAGGATTACGGCTCACAGGCGATTGGGCGGCAAGTTTTGAGATCGGGCACGAGCATCGGCGCCAACGTGGAAGAAGCCATTGGCGCATCGAGTAAGCGTGACTTTGCCAATAAGATGTCGATTGCAGCCCGGGAAGCGCGCGAAACGCATTATTGGCTGCGACTCATCAAGGATTCCCAGTTGATGCCCGGGAAACTCATCGAGCCGCTGATTCAAGAGGCGCTTGAGATCAAGAAAATCCTGTCCAAAACCGTTTCAACTACGCGTCAGCGCCTGACTCAAGCTGCGAAGGCATGACAGAAACGTAGCCCTTCCGACTTTGAGCACTGTGCATTGAGCATTGTGCACTATGAATTGGCCTGTGTTATACTTACCTCAGCCAAACCACTCCCAACGAGGAACCGAAATTTGAAGAAGCATTTGCGTATCATCATTGTCGATGATCATGAAGTTGTACGCCTGGGTCTGCGCGCGCTGCTGGAGCGCCATCCCAGTTTCAGTGTGGTGGACGAAGCCGGCACGGCCAAGGAAGCGGTGCAGAAGGTCTTGCAGCACCGGCCTGAGGTCGTCGTGATGGACATCCGGCTGCCGGGCGGCAACGGCATCGAAGCCTGCCGCGAGATCGTGGCGCAAGCGCCGGAAACCAAGGTGATCATGCTCACGTCCTTTGCCGAAGACGACATGCTCTTTGAAGCGATTGCGGCGGGCGCGGCCGGTTATGTGCTCAAACAGATCGGCGGCGACGATCTGGTGCGCGCCATCGAGTCGGTGGGGCGGGGCGAAGCGCTGCTCGATCCGATCTTGACGCAGCGCGTGTTCGCGCGGGTGCGCGAGGCGCAGCGCAAGGACGAGCAATCGGCCTTCAACCAGCTGACCGATCAGGAAATGCGTGTGCTGGGGCTGGTGGCCGAAGGCAAGACCAATCGCGAGATTGCGCAATCGCTGTTTCTGGGCGAGGGCACGGTGCGCAACTACGTCAGCAGCATCCTCAGCAAACTCTCGCTCACCAATCGGGCCGAGGCCGCCGCCTACGCCGTGCAGCACAATATTCGAGCGTACCTCACGGAAGAGTAGGCAGGGAAACAAGTAGATTCGTAAATTAGTAGACAAGGCAAGCGCCCCGCTGATCACTTCCATCAGCGGGGCGCTTCTTGTTTTATTTATGCACTATGCATTGTGCATTATGAATTGAGCATTGCTCCGCTCATGCTCCACGGGCCGGTCTTGTCGATCTTCACGTTGACCAATTGTCCGCGTCGATCAGCCGCCGCATCGTCGAAGAACACCAGCTTGTTGGTGCGCGTGCGCCCGCGCCACTTACCTTTGTGATGATCTTCGACCAGCACCTCCACGACCTGATCCTGATACCCGCGATTGATCACGCCCGAAATGCGCTCGTGCTGATCGTTAAGCACGCGCCAGCGGCGCTCTTTTTCCTCTTCTGTTACATCATCGCCCAGGTTGCGCGCGGCTACGGTGCCGGGCCGCGTAGAATACTTGGCGAGGTGCGCCACGTCGAGTTTGAGTTCGTCCAGCAGATCGAACGTCGCCTGAAACTGCGCCTCGGTCTCGCCCGGAAAGCCCACGATGATGTCGGTAGCGATCGAGGTGTGTGGCAGCTTCGAGCGGATCTTCTCGATCAGACGGCGATAATCATCGGACGTGTAACCGCGCTTCATGCGGCGCAAGACTTCGTCGTCGCCGGCCTGCACCGGCACTTCGATATGCTCACACACTTTCGGTAACTCGGCCACCGTATCGAGCAGCCTGTCGTTCATCCAGTTGGGATGCGAGG
>JAUQXD010000241.1 GCA_030834835.1 Thermoflexales bacterium
CCGGCGGCTCGTGGGCGTCAATCGTCAATCAGAAGTGGGTGACGGAGCAGAACGACTGGGACGGCGATTGCGCCACGTGGCAGCGCTTCTACGGCATCCCATCGGAGTCCGGCGTGATCCGCGATAAGGCCATGGGCACCGGCCCGTACATTCTCGATCACTGGACGCCCGGCGAAGAGATCGTGTTGACGTCCAATCCCGGCTACTGGCGCGAGCCGGCCAGGATCAGCCGGATTGTGATTAAGGTCGTGAATGAATTCGGCACGCGCTTTGCCTCCCTGCAGGCCGGTGACGCCGATGCGATCACGCTCGGCTCCAAGGCCGATGAAGTGCAGATGGATACGCTGGTGCGCGACAGGTGCGATCCGGAAACGAACAAGTGCGAAACCATCAACCCCGATGGGATCCTGCGCGTCTACAAAGGCATGATACCGACCAATCGCACCGATGTCCAGTTCGTGTTCGATGTCGCCGAAGGCAGCACGCTGATCGGCAGCGGCCAGCTGGACGGCGACGGTGTGCCGCGCAATTTCTTCAGCGATGTGCACGTGCGCCGCGCGTTCAACTACTGCTTCGACATCGACACGTACATCAAGGATGTGCTGTTGGGCGACGGCTTTAAGAGTCTGGCGTTGACGTTGCCCGGCCAGCCCGGCTACGAGCAGTCCCCGTCCTACACGTATGATCTGGCGAAGTGCGAAGAAGAATTCAAACTGGCCGAGTTGAAGTCGGAAGACGGTCGGTCGCTGTGGGATGTAGGCTTCTATCTGCAACTGGGCTACAACGCGGGCAACACCGGGCGCCAATCCATTGCCGAGATTCTGGCCGCCAACATCGCGCAGGTCAACCCCAGTTTCTTCATCTCGCCGGTGGCTCTGCCCTGGCCGACCTTCCTGCGCACGCAGCGCGCCAAGCAGTTTGCGATGGTGACGGTGGCCTGGGGTGAAGACATCCACGACCCGCACAACTGGTACGTGCCGTACCTGACCGGCACGTATGCCGACCGGCAAAATCTGCCGATGGAGATGCGCGCCAAGTACGCCGTCTTCATCAACGAGGGTGTGAAGGAAACCGACCAGGCCAAACGGGGCGAGATCTACGCCAGGCTGAACACCGAAGTCTACAACGACGCGCCGCAGATCATCCTGGCGATAGCCACACGCACGCGCTACGAGCCGCTGTATCTGAAGGGCTGGTTCAACGGGCTAAACCACAACTCGATAGTCAACAACTTCTACTACTACGACTTCTCGAAAGACTAGCCGGATCGTCGGAGCCATTGACGCTTCATAGCCTGAGTGAAACAATCGAAACAATCACGACCGGGGCGAGCCTAAGACTCGCCCCGGTCAATTTTCCGGGGAAGAAATCGTGTGCGGCAATCACGCCCACCCTCACGCCCACCCTTCGGTGGGTGACAACCCACCGGGCTAACTGCTATCCTCATCGCCAGCGGGAGAGATTTCGGTTGCTTGCTGCGATCCCCCGTTCTCCACGGCGGAGTGGAGTGAGTGACCTGGGCGAGGTTGCGTGATCAACTCCACTCCGCACACCAAGTCAGCGCCGGCGTAAGTCGGCGCTTTCTGATTAGGGCCAGTCCGATCGAGCGATGGCCAGACCATCGGGCGATGCTGAAACCATCGGGATGCAAAGGCCGATCGGATGCTAAAGAGCGCTCAATCGATCACTAAGGAGGTGAATGCCCGCGCACCATCGATCGCACATCCACAAATCGTCATATTCAATGGTTCTGTCGGTTCGCCTGACAGACTGCGCGTTCTGGCAGATCCGGACATCGCTCGACAGAGCCACACCAGACAATCTCTCAGGGAGGAGATAACCATGTTCCGTAGCAAGTATGCCGTATTTGCTGCACTTACGATCGTTGGCCTGGTGATGGCGGCGTGCGCGCCGGCCGTAACACCCACCGCCACGCAGGCGCCAGCCGCGCTGGCGCCGACGCAAGCGGCTGCGCCAGCCAAACCCACCGATGCGCCCATGGTCAAGCCGACCGAGCCACCCACGCAACCGACGACTCCGCCGGTGTCTGACAAGGGTACCATATCCAAAGACCCGGCCACGTTTGCCTATCTGACTTTCGGTGAACCGCAGTCGTTCGATCCGCACCTCGATTACGAGAGCGCCGGCAGCAACGTGCTGCAAAATGTCTATGAAGGGCTGGTGTTCTTTTCCAGCAAGGACCCCACCGAGTTTGAGCCGATGCTGGCCGAGTCGATTCCTGATCCGGTCCCGACCGACGATGGCGGCGTCTCGTACACTTGGAAGATCATCGATGGCGTCAAATTCCACAATGGCGACCCGTTGACGACCGAAGACGTGGCGTATTCGTTCTGGCGTACGCTGCTGGTGGGCGATCCCAATGCGCCGACGATCCTGATGACACAGCCGTTCTTCGACACGAATGACCCCACCGAACTGGTCGATCCGAGCGCAGCCTTGACCGGCGATCCCGAAGCTTTGAGGAAAGTCGATGCGGCTAAGTTGGAAGCGGCCTGCCAGCGGGTGAAAGATGCCGTGACCTTCGACGAAGCCAGCCGCACCGTCACGATGAAGCTGGTGCATCCCTGGGGCCCGTTCATCGCCACGCTGGGCGGCGGTGGTTGGGGCTATGTCGTCGATAAGAAATGGGTGGCTGAACAGGGCGACTGGGACGGCGACTGCAAGACCTGGCAGAACTTCTACGGCATCCCGGTCGAGTCGGGCAAGCTTCAGAATGTCGCCAACGGCACCGGCCCCTACATGCTCGATCACTGGACGCCGGGCGAAGAGATCGTCCTCGTCGCCAACCCCGATTATCGCAAAGGCGAAGCGTCGATCAAGCGCATCCTGATCAAGAACGTGACGGAGTTCGGCACGCGCTTTGCCGCCCAGCAGGCGGGCGATGCCGACTTCATCTCGCTCGGCTCCAAGGCCGACGAAACGCAGATGAACACGATCGTCCGTGACGAGTGCGATCAAAACACCGGCGAGTGCAAGACGGTCAATCCCGATGGCATCCTGCGCGCCTATCACGGCTTGCCCTCGACGAGCCGCACCGACATCCTGCTGACCTTCGAAGTAGCCGAGGGCAGTAACTTCGTCGGCAGCGGTAAGCTCGACGGCCAGGGCGTGCCACTGAATTTCTTCAGTGACGTGCACGTGCGCCGCGCCTTCAACTACTGCTTCGACTGGGACACGTACATCAAGGACGTGCTGCTCAATGCCGGCACGCAATCACTGGCGCTGTCGCTGCCCGGCCAGCCCGGTTACGACGGATCGCCGCATTACACATACGACCTGAAGAAATGCGAGGAGGAATTCAAGGCCGCCGAGTTGAAGTCGGAAGACGGCCAGTCGTTGTGGGATGTCGGCTTCTATATGCAGCTGGGCTACAACGCCGGCAACACCGCGCGACAATCCATCGCCGAGATTCTGTCGGCGAGTGTGGCGGAAGTGAATCCCGCTTTCTTTATCGCGCCGGTCGCCCTGCCGTGGCCGAATTTCCTGACCGTGCAACGCGTCAAGCAGTTCCCGGCGGTGTCCGTGGGCTGGGGCGAAGACCTGCACGATCCGCACAACTGGTACGTGCCGCACCTGATCGGGACGTATGCCGATCGGCAGAATATGCCGCAGGAGATGCGCGACAAGTACAAGACCTATATCGACGAAGGTGTGGCGGAACTCGATCCGGCCAAGCGCGCCGAAATCTACAGTCAGCTCAATCAGCTGGTGTTCGAAGACGCGCCCAAGATCATCCTGGCCACTGCCCACTTCACATACTATGAGCCGCTCTATGTGAAGGGCTGGTATGGCAGCGTCAATCAGAATCCGCTGTTGAGCAGCGTCTACAACAACTTCTACTGGTACGTCCTGTCCAAAGACTAGTAACGAAGTGAATCGGTAATCGACGGCGGGGCCGGATCGGCGCAGTTGATTCGGCCTCGCCCAACACATCGCCCAGGGGAAACATCGTGGACTTCAGTCAAGCGCCGAAAGTGATTCGCTATCTGGTGATGATAGCTCCGTTGTTGGCGGGCTGCGCGGCGGCCGCTGCCAATCCGATCGAACCTCAAGCCCCGACCGCGCTTCCACCGACCGTCGCGGCCACTGCCTCACCCACGCCCGTAGCGGCCCTATCCGCAGGCACAGCCCGCATCGATGGCAAGGGTGTCCATCAAGTGTGGGTGCCCGCCGGCACGTTTCAGATGGGCACCGCTGCGGTCACCGTTCAAAAATTGAAAGCTCTCAAACCGCCGACTTGGATCAGCGGCGCATTCTCCAGTGAACAGCCCGCGCACGCCGTTACTCTCACGCGCGGCTACTGGATCGATAAGTACGAAGTGACGAATGCCGCCTTCAAAGCCTTTGTCACAGACGGTGGTTATCAACAGCAAGCCTATTGGTCGGAAGCCGGCTGGCAATGGCTGAGCAAACAGCCGGCCAATTCGGCGCCGCGTAGTTGCACGGGCAACAGCCCCGATCAACCACGCGCCTGCGTCACGTGGTACGAGGCCGAAGCCTATGCGCATTGGCGTGGCGGTCGCCTACCCACCGAAGCTGAATGGGAATATGCCGCGCGCGGGCCGCAGGCGTTGCTCTATCCGTGGGGCAACGATTTCGACGCTGAGCGCTGCAATGTCGTAGACAGCCGCGCAACCAAACCCGTCGGCTCCTATCCTGACGGTGTCAGCTGGGTCGGCGCGCACGATCTGGCCGGCAACGTCATGGAATGGGTGCAGGATTGGCTGGATGTCAACTACTATCGTAACAGCCCGGCTGACGATCCAACCGGACCGGACACGGGCAACGTCAAAGTCGAAAAAGGCGGCTGGTGGGGCAGCAATCTGTTCGCAGCCCGATCGGCCTATCGGCACTTTGAAGACCCGCCTGACTACAGCGACGGCCACATCGGCTTTCGCATCGTCACGCCGCAAGACTAGATCACTGGAGGAAGAACCATGTCTGCTATTGCCGCACCGCTCGATGGACCGCTCGATACCGGCGAATTGGATGCGAGCCGCAAGCCGCCTGGCATTGTACGCCAATTGTTGATGCACCGCCTGTCGGTGTTTGGCTTTCTGTTGCTGGGCATGTTTGCCTTCGTCGCGATCTTTGCTCCGGTGATCGCGCCGCCGGTCGTCAACTCGCGCGATGTGATGAAGATTCCGCGCGACGGCTTCGGCACCGTGCCACTGCCACCCGGCACCACCTGGGCGAAGGGCGCGCCGCCGCTGCCGTTCTGGTGGCAGCCATTGACGGGCCTCGATCACTGGACGCATCCGTTCGGCGTCGCCAGCGGGGGCTGGGATATTTACTATGGCGTGGTCTGGGGCACGCGCACCGCCTTTCTGGTGGGCATCATCATCACCGCGCTAACGGTGGCGATCGGCGTGATCGTTGGCACCGTGTCGGCCTACTACGGCGGCGTGATCGATCTGGTGATCCAGCGCATCACCGAAGTCTTCTTGACCTTCCCCTTCCTCATGGCGGCCCTGACGGCGGCCACCATCTTGCAGCCCGTCATCGGCGGCAAGGCCGGCATCGGCGGTGGCGGATTGATAACGGCCGGCATCGCCGTGGTGGTCTTCGGCTGGATGGGCAATGCGCGCCTGATTCGCGGCGATATCCTATCGGTGCGCGAACGGGACTACGTGATGGCCGCGCGCGCGGTCGGCGCGAAGGATTCGCAGATCATGCTGCGGCACATCGTGCCCAATGCCATCTTCCCGACGCTGGTGGTGGCTTCGCTCAACATCGGCACATTTGTGGTGACCTTTGCCGCGTTGTCGTTTTTGGGGCTGGGCGCGGAACAGGGCTACGCCGATTGGGGCCAACTGCTGGCTTTTGCGCGCGGCTGGATTACCACGCTCGATCAGTACTGGTACATTGTGTTCTTTCCAGGCATGGCGCTGGTGCTGTTTACGCTGGGCTGGAATCTGGTAGGCGATGCCGTGCGCGATGTGCTCGATCCACGCATGCGTAAGACGCGCTGAAGATCACCGGTTCAAGACCTCGGAGGTTTTACAATCGGGCATTCCGTTGACCCGGCCTCAAAACCTTCGAGGTTTACACCATTCAGCCCAACCTGGCTACCTGTGATATGATCGGGGTGTCTTCCACGATCAAACCTAGTCTCATATCCAAGGAGCCACACCATGCAGCGTCTATCCAATAGTTGGAGTCTGGTCAAAGCAAGTTGGGCCGTACTGCGCGCCGACAAAGAGCTGATCATCTTTCCAATCATCGCCTTCATCGGCTCGATCATCGTCACGATCACGTTCATCGTGCCGATGGTGATCACGCGGATGTTTGATGGACTCAGCGACGGCCGCGGCGGCCAGGTCGGACTGTATGTGTTCAGTTTCCTGTTCTATCTGGTGCAGTACACTGTGGTGATCTTTTCCAACTCGGCCCTGATGGGTGCGGCCACCATCCGATTGAAGGGCGGCGACCCGACGGTGAGTGACGGGCTGCGCATTGCGAGTTCGCACTTCGGCGCGATCGTGGGCTATGCGCTGATCTCGGCCACAGTGGGCATGATCCTGCGCGCCATTGCCGAACGCGGCATCATCGGCCGCATCGTCTCATCGTTATTCGGGATGGCCTGGAACATCATCACCTATCTGGCGGTGCCCGTGCTTGTGATCGAAAACGTCGGACCGATCGAAGCGGTGAAGCGCAGCGGCGCGCTGCTGAAGAAAACGTGGGGCGAACAAATCGTCGGCAACTTCGGCATGGGCGCGGTGTTCGGGTTGATCTTCCTGGCGTTGATGCTATTGTTCGTGCCGGTGATCGTTGCCGTGGCGTCAACGCAATCGGCCGGCCTGATCATCTTCGTCATCGTGGCCTATGTGCTCCTGATGATCGGCCTGGGCCTGTTCAGTTCGGCGCTGGGCGGCATCTACACCGCCGCAGTCTATCAGTACGCCACCACCGGCGAGGCCGGCGAGTTCTTCGACGCGAATCTGGTGCAGAATGCGTTTCGCACGAAGTAAGCGAGTCTGACGAGTGATGAGTGACGAGTGAAAAATGTGGAGAATGAGCGTCCCAAGACGCGGCGCGTTGAGTAACGAGTGACGAGTGAAATCGCGGAGTGAGCGTCCCCAGACGCGGGTGGTTCATACATTTGGGGACGCTCATTCCTCAACCGGGGAGTGACGAATGACCACCGATGATCTGGCGACCGTTCAACGCGCCATCGATGCGGGCAACGCGCAGTGGCGAACGGCCTTCAAAACTCAAGACGCCGAATTGCTGGCGAACATCTTCATCGCCGACGGCGCGCTGTTGCGAATGAACGGCGATGTGGTACGGGGGCGCGAGGCCATCCGCGAACGGATGGGCGGCGCGATGCAGCGTCTCGGTCCGTCCGATGTCACCGTCACCACGCTGAACACCTGGGTCATCGACGATACGGCTCACGAGTACGGCGCGTACACGTACACGTGGCGCGGCGACGGTCAGCCCGCTCATGATTCGGGTCATTACGTCGTCGTGTGGAAGCGCCAGGCCGACGGCT
>JAUQXD010000242.1 GCA_030834835.1 Thermoflexales bacterium
ATCGTCCAGTTCGCCGTCGGCTGGCAATACTATGTGGGCGCTTACAAAAGCCTGCGCGCGGGCGGCGCAAACATGGACGTGCTCATCGCGCTGGGGTCGTCCGTAGCCTATATTTATAGTGTGGGCGTCACCTTTGGCCTGGTCTACAGTCAGCACGTGTACTTTGAAACCGGCGCGGCCATCATCACGCTGATCATGCTGGGCAAATTCCTCGAAGCGCGCGCCAAAGGCAAGACCTCGGAAGCGCTGAAAGCATTGATGGGCCTGCGCGCCAAAACGGCCCATGTCGTGCGCGACGGCGTCGAAGTCGAGATCGACATCGAGCAGGTCGTGGTCGGCGATACGATCGTCGTGCGCCCCGGCGAAAAAGTGCCCGTCGATGGTTTGATCAGTGTGGGCCGTTCGGCCCTGGTTGAGTCGATGATCACGGGCGAATCCATGCCGGTGAGCAAAGGCCCCGGCGATGAAGTCATCGGCGCGACGATCAACACCGAGGGCCTGATCAAATTCGAGGCGACGAAGGTCGGCAAGAACACGACGCTGGCGCAGATCGTGCGCCTGGTGCAAGAGGCGCAGGGCAGCAAAGCGCCGATTCAGCGGTTGGCTGATCGGATCAGCGCGTATTTCGTGCCCGTCGTAATCGGCCTGGCGTTGTTGACGTTTATCGGCTGGTTGGTGATCGCGCGGGCGGATTGGCCCGGGGCGATGATCAACGCCGTGGCCGTGCTGGTCATTGCGTGCCCGTGCGCGCTGGGGCTGGCCACGCCCACGGCGATCATGGTAGGTACAACCAAAGGCGCCGAGAACGGCATCCTTTTCAAGAACAGTGAAGCGTTGGAGCGCGCTGGTCGCGTGCGCGTCGTCGTACTCGATAAAACCGGCACCATCACGCGCGGTACGCCTACTGTCACCGACATCATGGCCGTGCCAGGGCAGACGGCCAACGAAGTGCTGCGCTTAGCCGCCAGCGCCGAGCGCGGCTCGGAACATCCGCTGGGCCGCGCCATTGTCGAGGCCGGGCAGGAACAAGGCCTGCGCGTGGTAGAGCCGGAAAAGTTCCGATCGGTCAGCGGCTTTGGCATTCGCGCCACGGTGGACGCTCAGACGATCATCATCGGCAATCCGCGCCTGATGCAGAATGAAGGGATTGTGATCGATGCAGTGCAGGCCGATGTCAACCGGCTGCAGGCCGAAGGTAAAACGGCCATGATCGTAGCGGTACGTCGCGCTACTGCACGCGGCGGCCCCGATGAAGCCGCGCAGCCGATCGGGCTGATTGCAGTCGCCGATACCGTCAAGCCGGATTCACGCGAAGCGATTGCCGAGCTGCGCCAGCTGGGCCTGGACGTGATCATGATCACCGGCGACAATCAACGCACGGCTGAAGCGATTGCGAAGCAGGTGGGCATCGATCGTGTGCTGGCCGAAGTGCTGCCCGGCGATAAAGCGGCCGAAGTAAAGAAACTGCAAAGCACCGGCCAGCTGGTGGCGATGGTGGGCGACGGCGTCAACGATGCGCCCGCACTGGCCCAGGCCGACATCGGCATTGCGCTGGGTACCGGCACCGATGTCGCCATGGCGGCGGCGGGGATTACTCTCATCAGCGGCGATCTCCGGGCGGTGGGCCGGGCCATCTCGCTCTCGCGCGGCACACTGCAAACCATCGTGCAGAATCTGTTCTGGGCCTTTTTCTATAACGTGGTGTTGATCCCGATTGCGGCCTTCGGTTTTCTGGTCCCGATGATCGCGGCGGGCGCGATGGCATTCAGTTCGATCTTTGTGGTGACCAACAGCCTGCGCTTGCGCGGCTACAAAGTCCAGACGCTGGCGGCGGCCAAATCATTGCCACGGCAGTTGGTCGAACTGGCGCCGCGCCTGATCGCACCGGCGGCTGCGCTGGCCGTGCTTATTGCCATCTCGACCGGCTGGCTGATGCCCGCGCAGGAGGGGGGAATGTCGAGTGGGATGGGCGGCAGCAGCGATAGCAGCGACTCGGCGCGCAAGGCCAGCACGTATCGTGCGTTCGTCGAGACGGGCGGCACGATCGTGCCCGGCCAGGTGTGGCCGTTGAGCATCACGATACTCGATCAATTTGGCAAGCCCTTCACCGACTTTGACTATCGCGGTTCCAACCTGGTGTCCATTACTGCAATCAGGCGAGATCTGGCGTATCTGGCCGAGGCTTCGCTGATGCCCAGAACGGACAACGCGTTCCTGGCGAATACGACGTTTCCGGCTGAGGGCCAGTACATTGTATTTATCGATTTTAAGCCGGTCGGCGGCATTGACGAACGGTCCACCGTGTCACTGGCGGTTGGCGCAGCCGCCACGCCTGTAGCGGCGCTAACGCCCCAGACCGACTTTGTCCAGGCCAGTGGCGGGCGCGTCAGTCTGCAATCTGCCGGGCCATTGAAGGCCAATGAGCGGGCCGATTTCAAGTTGGCAGCACTCGATGCGCAAGGTCTGCCGTTGTCGGAAATGGACACGATACCCCTGGGCCAGGGGCAGGTGGTGATCGCCGACGAGACGTTGACGACGCTGCTGCGGCCGGTTTTTAGCAATCGCCAGAACCTGCAATTCTCCGCCACTTTTCCCCGACCGGGCAAATACAAGATCTGGCTGTCGTTCTGGAATCCCGATCGGCGTGATCAAGTTGCGTTCGTCGTCGACGTGCAGTGAGTGGCGCATCTGACCATGACTAAACAACGCGGCTGATGCACCAGACTGGGGCGACCAACGGCCGCACAGACCGCCTCGCCTGCGACGATCCCCGGCGTAATTGACCGAAGTTCATCAACTGAACTGCTCAGAGGGAGTTAATCTGCCCATGGCACGCCGCTTGCGCGATCAACTGAGTCAAATTTTCAGAAGCCTGACGGCCCGGTCACATCGCGCCCAATTCAGCGCGCTGCTGGCCCTGGTGGTGCTGCTGGCCGGCTGGCTGCAGATTAGCGCATGGTATCGGGCGCGCCAGCTGGCCGACAAGCAGACCGAAATCGCCACGCATCTGCGCCATGAAGGTGACACGCTGGTGGCGGCGTTGAACCGCCGCGTATCCGCGTTGCAAGGTCTGGCGGCCTTTATGGTTGCGCATCAGGACGAGGTTGATCCGCACAACGTGTACGAGACGGAGCAGGCGATGAAGTGGCTGTATGGCACGGTCGCCGGCACGCGCCTGATTGCGGCCGCGCCGGGCGGCATCCAGAGCCTTGCCTACCCGCCGGTCGGCGTCGATCTGCCGTACAACCTCGATTTGTTGGGCGGTGGTCCGCCGCAGGTGCTGGCCGCCGTTCAACGCGCCATACAGACCCGACGATCAACCGCGCTCTACTTGCCGGCCAGTCAGCCTACCCAGCCTAATCTGTTTGTGTTTTCCGCCGTCTATAACGGGGACGCACTCTGGGGTGTGGTCCTGATGGGCTTCGATTTCGACGTTTTCATCCGCGAGGCGAGTTTTGGTCTGCCGACGGGCGGTACCCAGGTGGCGCTGCGTGACAACCGGGGGCATTTGCTGTATGGATCGGGGGCGACCTTCCTGAAAGAACCATTGCAGCTTCAACCCCTGGGCGCCGATGCGGACTGGGTGTTGGCGGCTTCGCCCATCGAGAGTTGGGACGCCCTGATTGCCGGCTCGATGGTGCCGTTTCAGGCGGTGGGCCTGCCGTCGATTGCGTTGCTGGTCATCGTCGTGTATCTGGTGGTCGACCAGCAACGCCGGCTGAATGAAGCGGTATGGCAGCGCACCGAGGAATTGCGGCACGCCCAGGATGATCTGGAATTAAGGGTGAAAGATCGCACCGCGGAATTGACGTTTGCGAATGAAGAACTCAGCAGTGAGATCGCCGTGCGCAAACGTATTGCCGGGCAGCTGCGCGAATCGGAGGGGCTGTACCATACCCTGGTGATGGCGTCGCCGGA
>JAUQXD010000243.1 GCA_030834835.1 Thermoflexales bacterium
ATTGCTCGATCTGCGTCTGTTCAAGCAACGGACCTTCGCCGGAGCCTCGCTGGTAAATCTGGGCGTGGGCTTCGCGCTGATCGTGGCGTTGGGCGTCGTGCCCTTGTTCATCAACGCGGTGGTCGCATCAAGTCAACCCGACGCGACCGTAGAGCAAATCCTTAGCGATGGGGCGTGGTACACGGGCTGGGTACTCTCGGCGTTGACGGTGACGATGGCTCTGATGTCGCTCGTGATCGGCCGGATTGTCGATCGGTTTGGCTACCGGCCGCCGACGTTGATCGGGCTGCTGATCGCTGCGGGCGGCTTCATCATCACCAGTCAATGGCAGGCGACGACCACGTATGCGGGGATGCTGCCGGGTTTGATCGTGGCAGGCATGGGCTTCGGGCTGGTGCTGTCGCCGATTGCGACGGCGGTGGTCAACAGCGCGCCTGCGAATGAGCGCGGCGTGGCGTCGGCGCTGGTGATTATTCTGCGACTGGTAGGCATGAGCCTGGGCGGATCGATCGCGCTGACGTGGGGCACGCAGCGGGTGCAGACGCTGGCCGCGCAATTGGCCGAAGGCACCAGCCAGTTTTCGGGCAACACGTTTGAAGTTTTTCGGCAAGCCACCGCGCAAGCCGTGGGCGAATCGTTTCTGCTGTTTGCGGTCAGCGCGTGCGTCATCGCGCTGCTGCCGGGATTGTTAATGTCTTCAACAGATGCTGCGCAAAACAGATAATTGGATAGCGTCCGGCAATTGTCAGCCACACGGCATTGTCAGGCGCTTGACGAGTGCGCCAACGGGCGCATAATGGGAGCGTATGTTGTGCGGGGGCACACTTCGAGTTGCAAGGAGCCCGGATTATGAATGACTCAGAGATTCAATCGGTAGAGTTCGACGTCAATTTGCCCAAACCACGCCCGCGGAATGTGATTGGCCGGATACTCATCGGGTTGGGCGTGTTCGCGCTGGTGGGCGTCGTTGCGATGGTGGTCATCAGCCGCACGGCTACCCCCGCCGTCGATCCGCTGGCGCAGCTGATGCCGGACAACGTCGCCGTCTATTTCTCGATGACGACGCAGCCTAATAAGCAGCCCAATTTTCAGGTCATCGCCGATGCCTGGCAGGATTCTAAAGAAGCGAATCAGGTTGAGAGCGCGTTAGAACTGGCCGTAATGCAGGCCGGCGTCAACTGGGAAGATGATGTGCAACCGTGGCTGGGCGAACGGGTGAGCGTCGGGCTAATCGATCTGGGCGGGACCACGCCTGCCGCAGATAGCAAATCGTTGCCAGGTTACCGGCTGCCGGCCATCATCGCCGCGCTGCAAACGAAAGATCGCGCCAAATCCGATGCGTGCCTGGCCCTGGTGCGCAAACACCTGGAATCACAGGCCAAACGCAGCAATGGCGCCTTCAAGGATGAGGCCTATCGCGGTATCGACATCAGCTATCTGAGCGGCGACTCGGTTACGGTCAATGTGGCTTATGCCACCGTGAATGATGTGGTCGTGATCGCATTGGGCGTCGATAACTTGAAGCACGCGGTCGACGCCAGCCTCGATCGATCGGGCCTGGCCGCGAACGTGTCTTATCAGAAGACGATGAGCGCCCTGCCTGGCGAGAACGTCGGCGCGGTGTACATGGATAATGTCCGCTACATGGCGATGTACCTCACGCAATATCAACAAACACTGCAATCACAGCCGGAGATCGGCGAGACGTTCGATAACATTTACACGAGCGTCTATTCATACAGCAACTCGACGCCCGATCCCAACATGCAAAAGGAGATGGAGGCGCGACGGCAGCAGCGTGAAGTGGCGCGCCGCCAGCAAGAGGAACAGTTCCAGAAGATGCGCGACCAATTGCAAACGCTGAGCGGCGGAACCGGCGTGGTTATGACCTATGATCCCGCGGGGCTGCGCGTCGACTCGGCCGCTTACGTTGACCCGGCTAAGGCAACGGCTGCGTCGCAGGCGATGATGTCCGGCCAGCTGGTACGCGGCGAGGGGCGCATTCTCAACAGCGT
>JAUQXD010000244.1 GCA_030834835.1 Thermoflexales bacterium
TTCAGCCACGCGCCGCACAATGGACAGTCCCAGCCCATGCCCGTGAGCGATGGTCTGCGATAACCGCGTGAATGGGACGAACAGCCGCGCCTGTTCTTCAGCGGACAGACCGCGCCCGTTATCCTGCACCCAGAAACGCAGCTCCCCGTTCGATAGCTCGTCAACACCCAGGACAATGCGCGGCGGCTGACCGCCGTATTTGAGCGCGTTGCTGAGGTAGTTGACCCAGACTTCCTCGACCCACGGCGCGTGCCCCAGAGCCGCAGGCCAGCTGTCAGGCTGAACAATGGTGGCTTGCGCCAGCCTGATCTGCTCGGACAACCGCGTGACGGCGGCGGCGACGATGCTGTCCATATCCAGCGCGTAAACCTCAACTTCGGCCCGGCGAATTCTGGACAGGAGCAGTAGTTCGTCGATGATGGTCGCCAGCCGGTTGGTCGCGGCATTGGCGCGTTTAATCATATCCAGCCGGGCTTCGTCCGACTGTCGCTGATAGTCCCACTCCAACAATTCCAGATAGCCGGCGATGTGGCCGACCGGATTTTTCAGGTCGTGCGCCACGGTATGGGCAAAGGCATCCAGTTCCGCGTTCTGCGCCTCCAATTCGGCGGCATACCGGCGTTGTGTTTCCTCGGCCAATCGGCGCTCGGTGATGTCGGCGCCGATGGCGACGATGCTGACAATTTTGCCGTCGACGTACAGCGGCGCCAATCGGCCGCTGAACCAGCGCTCGCCTGCGCCCTGAATGGACACTGGCAGCTCGATCTCAGTGAGGGTACCAGTCTGAGCTCCCTGAAGCGCGGTACGAAAGCGCGCCTGATGTTCGGGATCGATCCAGCTGAGCAAGTTACTGCCAATGACCTGTTCGCGCGGCCGGGCGCCGGTGCGATTGACGAACTTGATCTCCCCGGTCAATTCCAGCAGCAAAATGTAATCTGGAGCGTTTTCGGCGATCAGGCGGAAGCGCTCTTCACTCTCGCGCAGCTGTTGCTCGAAACGCGCCCGATAGAGCGCCATCTCGATGGCGGTGTATAGCTCTCGATCATCAAAGGGCTTGAGTAGATAACCGTACGGGCGGACACCACTGGCCCGGCTGAGGGTCTTGTCGTCGGAGTAAGCTGTGAGAAAAATGACAGGCAGGCCGTAACGCCGGCGCAGCTCATCGGCCGTGCGAATACCGTCCAGTTGGCCGCACAGCACAATATCCATCAGGACCAGATCGGGGCGCTGCTGTGCGGCCCACGCCAGGGCTTCTTCACCCGACGCTAAGGCGGCGGCGACCCGGTAGCCCAATTTGTTCAAGCGCCGCGTCAAATCCAGGGCGATGACGGCCTCGTCTTCGACAATCAAGACATCGGTCGACGGCATGCAGTACTCCTCAATGTGCTCGAAACTCGACGGTGACTTGTGTACCATTGTCACGCTGCAAAGTCAAGCGGCCGTGTATTTGCCGGACCAGTTGAACGATCAACTGCATGCCCAACGACTCTGTCCGGGCAGGGTCAAAACCGGCCGGCAGTCCGATGCCATCATCGGCCACCGTGATGGCGATCTGCTCATCCGGCGTGTGTGCCAACCGCACGCTGACGGTTCCGGCCCGCCCTTTCGGAAAAGCATGCTTCAGGGCATTGGACACCAGCTCGTTAATGATCAGGCCACAGGGGACGGCCTCTTCGATGCTGAGCCGCACATCCGGGGCGGCCTGCACTGAAAACTGAATGGCCGTGGAATCAATCCGGTACGATCGAGCCAGGTGCGCGGCCAGATTGGACGCATATTCGGCAAAATCAACCTGCGCCAGATCGGGCGACCGATAGAGCGTCTCGTGCACCAGGGCCATCGAGCGGACCCGGTTCTGGCTGTCGCGCAGCACGTCCAGACCGGCCGCGTCGGTCGTCTGGCTGGCCTGCAAATTGAGCAGGCTGTACACCACCTGTAGATTGTTCTTGACCCGGTGATGGATTTCTTTCAGCAGCACTTCTTTTTCCAGCAGCGAGGCTTTCA
>JAUQXD010000245.1 GCA_030834835.1 Thermoflexales bacterium
CATCTGTACTTCACGACCGATTCGATCTATGACATCACGCAGACCATGACGCAGATACTGCGCCGTAACGGTTTGCGCCAACCGATCTGGATCAACGAACTCAACGCGCCGCCGTCCAACGATCCGCTCAATCCGTGGACCGCGCCATTATTCGTTACCGAACTCGATCAACAGGCGGGCTTCATCGTGCAGGCGACGGCGCTGGGCCTGGCCGCCGGTGCAGAGCGCATCGGCGTTTACAAATTGGTCGATTTTCCCGCGTATCCTGAAGGCTTTCCCGCTTATGGCCTGATCCGCGCCGATGGCACGCATCGTCCCGCGTATGAGGCACTGAAAACGGTGACGACGTATTTTCGAGATGTCCGCTCGGCGCGGCTATGGCGCACCAGTTCAGCGGAGATCGTCACGCTCGATCGAGGAGCGACCACGACGCGGATCGCATGGGCGCGGCGCGGCGTGACCACCACTATCACATTGCCTGCGGTCAATACCGAAGCCACACTCATCAGCGTGGATGGCGTAACCACAACATTAACAGCCAAACGCGGTCGCTACGAATTAACACTGCCCGCCGCGCTGTGCAACGATCCGACGTATGGCTGCATCATCGGCGGCACTCCCGTTATCGTGGTAGAAAGTCAGCCAATGAAACCCGCCAAAGTGCTGCGTGCGCCGGCGCAGCCCGCGCCTCAGCCCGTCGAAGATGTCACGCCTTTCATTGTGACAGGCGTAGCCATCGAAGCGCTGCTAATCGCCGGCATGTTATGGCGCGTCCGCACGGTTCGTCAGCACCGCCTCCTTCGACTGCGTTCCGCGAAAAGCGCGCGGAACTCCGCTCAGGATGCTTCGCTCTGATCAATTGGAAAATTAGTTATCCGACAAGCCTGAATACCGGCCTATCCTGATTTTCAAACAAGAACCGGGAAATCAGGCTGAGCAGTTGACGCCGTTCGGACGGGGACTTGAGATGAACAACCGCCGACTCCGGCAACTCAAAGAGGTAGTTTGCGAGGAAATCCTCAATTTGACCATCGTTCCATTTCTCAATTGCGTATCGAAGTGCTGTTTTAGCGTTTTCAACGGACGGATCACCCCGCTTGTCGTCATACAATTCCTTCAACATTTCGATACTTGCCCGACGCAAATTCGCTAGCTCCTTGTCTGAGTAAGGCGAGTGCAAAATGTCCATCAATGTGTTGGGCAAAACGAGGTTTTCACTCATCACTCGTTACTCGTCATGCTTTTTGCCAACGTCAACGCTTCTTCTTTCGTCGTCACTTCGCCCGCCGCCTGCGCCTCACGGATGGCTTCCAACAGTGCGCCGATCTGTTTGCCCGGCTTCAACTTCAACGCCGTCATCAGTGCGTGACCATCGACCAACGGCGGCGGCAGCACGATCTCCTCACGCCGCATGAAATAGGCCGTCAGCATCTCCTCGATCAAACCCAGCCGCGCCACCCAGCGACTTTGACCCAGATCAGGCCCGTGTGTAGCCAGATGATCGGCCAGCGATAGCAGCAGGATATCCACGCCGACATCTCTGGTGTCTCTGAAGAATCGATAGATCGCGCGGCGCGACACAGCCGTCTCAGAAAGCAAATGCGGCCGCATGTGCCCGCCGATGATGGTCATGACGCGGCGGATTTCATCGGTGCTGAATTTGAGCGCCGTCAACCGCGCCTCGGCCAACTTCGCGCCGACATCTTCGTGTCCGAAGAAGCGAGTACGCCCGCTCTCTTCGACGGTGTGCGTAGTCGGTTTGCCAATGTCGTGCAGCAGCGCCGCCCACTTCAGCGTGTGCCAGATCGAACGCTTGGCCGAAATTTCATAGGCCTGCAAGTGAGCGCGTAAACTATCCGCGAACGGCGACAGCGTCAGCAGCACCGCGTCCCACGCGAAAGGCGGAATAACCTCACTCATCATCATTGCACCATCGTCGGCCTGATCGAAACCCAGCCAGCGTGTGCCCAGCAATTCCAGTGCATCGATCGCGCGGCAGGTGTGCGCGAAGACATTCCAGTGGTGGGGCAAGGATTGCTCCACGCCCTTGAGCGCGGCCACTTCCGGCAGCACATGCTCCAACAAAGTAAACCCATCCAGCAACAACACATCATCCGCGCAGCCGCGCCCGCCGATGAGCTTGATCAACTCATCGCGCACCCGTTCAGCCGAGGCCTGCGTGATCAGCGCGGCGTGTGTCTTGATCCACTGCGCCGTCTGCGGCTCAATGGCGAACGACAAACTCGCCGACTGGCGCACCGCCCGCAGCAAGCGGATGGGATCACCTGTCAGCGATGTTTCCGCGATGGCGCGAATCACACCTTCGGCCAGATCGTTTTGCCCGCCGAAAAGATCGATCACCTGATCGGGTTGGTGCAGATCGATCGCGAGGGCATTGACCGTGAAGTCGCGCGCGGTGAGATCAAGTTCAATGCCGCCATCGCGCAGTCCTGCAAAATCGATGATCGTCCCATCGGCGGCGATGACGCGCGCGGTGTCGTGCTCTGCATCGAGGATGTACACATCGGCCAACAGTCGGTTGGCGGTAGCGCGCGCAGCGCCAATCGCATCGCGTTCGACGGCAATATCCCAGTCGCCGACAGGCACGCCCAGCAGCAGATCGCGCACTGCCCCGCCCACCAGCCACGCGCGGACATGCCGCTCAGCGCAGATTTGTCGGGCGGTGTTGAGGTAGAGGTTGTCGAGTGCTATTTGCACGGTAGGTTCTCTAGTTCTGACAGGGTGAACAGGTGACAAGGTGATCTCTTGAACCAAATGCTTTGTCACCTCTTCACCCACTCACCCTGTCACCTTGTCAGTAAACACCTTCGCCACAAACACCACGATCGGCTCTTCCTTCGGCCGCGAGGCTTTAGCCAATCGTTTTGCCTCGTGCGGGGTCAGGCCCACACCCGCGACACGATCACGCACCAGCGCCACCCAGCGGCCAGTATAGGCGGCAAGATCAATCGAGGGGTGAGGCAGTTCGAGTGTTGGCTTCGCGTTCGTTGACATCGCGCGCAATCATAGGTGAAATTGAGAGATTGGTCAATTGGAAGTTGGGGGTTTGAGGTTGGAAGTTGGAGGTTGGACACCGGTGATGAGTAGTTTGTCATTGTTCATTGAACATTGGCCATTTTAGCAGCCGGTTGACAGGC
>JAUQXD010000246.1 GCA_030834835.1 Thermoflexales bacterium
TGAAACTAATCGGGGCCATGAACATGACCAACTTGACACCTTCCCAAATCGAAAGACTTTTGAATCACCCGGCGCCCTTGTGGTTGCGGGGCCTTAATCTAAGCGGCGTCGATCTGGCCGGGCCGGATCTGGCTGAGGCCAACCTGACCGGGGCAACCCTAAGCGCCGCCAATTTGCGCGAGGCCCATCTGGGCGACCCCGAGCTGATGGGGGCCACCATGCCGGACGGATCGCGACATGAATAGTCCACTATCAATGTGTCTGCTCACGTCGGGAACACTTAAACGCACTTACTCCGTAAGGACACGGTTGAAAGGATCTATCGTTGAAAATCTTGCTGGTCTACCCAGAGTTCCCGGACACCTTTTGGAGTTTCAAGCACGCGCTCAAGTTCATCCGCAAGAAAGCCGCCTCGCCGCCGGTGGGCCTGCTAACTGTAGCGGCTATGCTGCCTGCCGAATGGGAAAAACGGCTGGTCGATCTCAACGTGACTGGCCTGACTCACGCGGACCTGGCCTGGGCGGACTATGTCTTTGTCAGCGCCATGATCGTGCAGCGAGACTCGGCGCGCGCGCTTATTGCTCGCTGCGCGGCCGCCGGAGTAAAGGTGGTGGCTGGCGGGCCGCTCTTCACGATGGAGCACGATCAGTTCCCGGATGTAGATCATTTTGTGCTCAACGAAGCTGAGTTGACTCTGCCGCCATTTCTAGCCGACCTGTCCGCCGGATGCGCTCAACGTCTCTACACGACGAACGAGTTCCCGGACATCCAACACACCCCGGCGCCACTGTGGTCGATCGTGAACCTCAAGCGCTACGATACGGTCAGCCTTCAATTCTCGAGAGGCTGTCCCTTTAATTGCGACTTCTGCAACATCACGGCGTTGTTGGGGCATCGCCCGCGTGTCAAGACCGCCGCGCAGATCGTGGCCGAGTTGGATGGCCTGTATGCGCGAGGTTGGCGCAAGAATGTCTTCTTTGTGGACGATAACTTCATCGGCAACAAGAAACATCTCAAGTCCGAAGTGCTGCCGGCCTTGATCGAATGGCGGAAGGATAAGATCGGTCTGGCGTTCAGCACTGAAGCTTCGATCAATCTGGCCGACGATCCAGAGTTGCTCACTCTCATGGCGCAGGCTGGATTCGACACCGTGTTTGTCGGCATTGAGACGCCGAATGAAGACAGCCTGACTGAATGCAGCAAGACCCAGAATAAAGGCCGCGACTTAGTGGAGAGCGTCAAGCGTCTCCAGCGGGCGGGCCTCCAGGTGCAGGGTGGGTTCATCGTCGGCTTCGACAGCGATACCACCTCGATCTTCCAACAGCAAATTGATTTCATTCAGCGCAGCGGCATCGTGACGGCCATGGTTGGTCTGCTGCAGGCTCCGTTGGGGACGCGCCTGTACGATCGGATGAAGCGCGAAGACCGCTTACTGAATGAAATGTCGGGCGATAACGTGGACGGCTCGACCAATATCATCCCCACAATGGGGCTGGATGCGCTGCGGGCAGGTTATCACAAGATACTGGATCAAATCTACGCGCCTGAGTTCTATTACGCGCGCGTTCTGACCTTTCTTCGAGAGTATCAGCCGCCCCAGATCAGATTTCACTTCGAGCCGCAGCACGCCCTGGCCTTTGGCCGCTCCATCTACCAACTGGGCATTCGCGGCGTCGAGCGCGCGCACTACTGGCGATTGTTTTTTTGGACGTTGTTACGACGCCCCCGATTGTTCCCGGTGGCCATCACGCTGGCGATCTATGGTTTCCATTTTCGGCAGGTAGCTGCGTTGCACGTCGGTTGACGCCGACGAGAACACGAGGAGTGCATCCAATGAATGCGAACGCTAAACAACATCGTGCGCTGTTACAGGACATCGCCCATCGCGCCATGCGGGAACGCGGCCTACTACCTGATTTTTCAGCGGAAGTGCTGGCCGAACTGGACCAGCTTCAGGCACCGGCCACGGCCGATGAGTCCGTGCGTGACCTGACGAACATGCACTGGGCGTCGATCGACAACGACGATTCTCGCGATCTCGATCAGCTCACCGTGGCCGAGGCCCTGCCCGGCGACAAAATCAAACTGCTGGTGGCGATTGCAGATGTCGATGCGCTCGTCAAGAATGGATCAGCCATTGACGATCACGCGCGCCATAACACCACTTCGGTCTACACCGCGGCCATGATCTTTCCTATGCTGCCCGAACGGCTATCCACCGATCTCACCTCGCTGAACGCCAACGAAGATCGATTGGCCATTGTCGTTGAAATGGTGCTGGGCACGGATGGCGCACTTCAGGCGTCAGACATCTATCGGGCGCGGGTGCGCAATCACGCGCAGCTGGCCTACAACAGTGTGGCGGCTTGGCTGGACGGCGGCAGCGTACCAGAGGCGATCACAGCTGTCGAAGGTCTGGCCGAGAATCTGCGGCTGCAAGACAAAGTGGCTCAAAACATGCGGAATTTCCGGCGTGTCAATGGGGCGCTGAGTTTGGAAACCATCGAGGCCAGACCAATCTTCGACGGCGATCAAATCCGTGATCTGGAAGTGGAATACAAGAACCGCGCCACGGACATCATCGAAGATTGCATGATCGCGGCCAACGGCGTCACTGCCCGCTATCTCACGGCCAAAAAATTCCCCTCGATCCGACGGGTGGTCCGCACACCCAAACGCTGGGAGCGGATTGTCGAGCTGGCGGCGGAACACAAGTTTGAGCTGCCCGCTGAACCCAATTCAAAAGCGTTGGATGAGTTTCTCATCCAGCGGAAAACGGCTGATCCGTTGCGCTTCCCCGATCTATCGCTGGCCGTGATCAAACTCCTGGGTGCCGGTGAATACATGGCCGAACTGCCCGATGACATCGCTCCCGGCCACTTTGGTCTCGCCGTGAAAGACTATGCCCATTCGACCGCGCCGAATCGCCGCTATCCCGATCTGATCACGCAGCGCTTATTGAAAGCGGCCCTGGCGGGTAGCGCCTGGCCCTACAGCCAGGCCGAATTGACGGCTCTGGCGAAACACTGCACCGAGGAAGAGGATGCCGCCAACAAAGTCGAACGACAAGTCGGAAAGTCGGCGGCGGCACTCTTGCTTGAGTCGCGCATCGGCGAACGGTTCGATGCGATTGTCACGGGTGCTTCCGAAAAGGGCACGTGGGTCAGGCTGCTCACCGTTCCAGTTGAGGGCAAGGTGATGCAGGGTTTCGAGGGTTTGGATGTGGGCGATCGGGTGCGCGTGCAATTGACCGCGATCGATGTGGAGCGCGGCTTTATCGACTTCAAAACCGTCGGGGGGGCCAGACACTGAGGTGAGCCAAGATGAGCACACGACAAGCAAACACTGATCGATCGGCGCGTGAATTGTATACTCGTTTCCACCTGTGCGGCGCGTGCCAGGGCGCAGTGACGCTGGCCGAGCAACTGGCTGGCCTCTGCCCGCACTGTGCCGCGCCGATCTTTGCTGGCCCGTTTACACCCAATCGGGCGCGCGAGCGGTTAGCCGAATTGAAAACACGCCGGCAGGTGTTGGGGATGAAGAACACATCATGAGCGACATCATCGCACAGGGAGCGAGTCATGAAAAGCGGAATCGGTTTATGGATTGACCATCGGCAGGCGGTGATTGTAGTGGTGACAGACGCCGGGGAGGAAACAAAACACATCATCTCCAATATGGAGAAGCGCGTCCGATTTTCCAGTGGGGCATCCGAGGATGGTTCGCAGGAGGACGTGCGAGACAGGCAATTCGGGAACCATCTCAACAGCTACTACGATGAAGTCATTGCGGTGATTCGTGATGCCGACGCCATCCAGATTTTTGGGCCGGGTGAGGCCAAAGGCGAGCTCGAAAAGCGGCTTAAACACGCTGGGGTTAAGGGACAGATTGTGGGTATTGAAACTGTGGACAAGATGACGGATCGCCAGATTGCGGCGAAAGTTCGCGAGCACTTTCTGGCTTAGTCCGGTTCCCGATATGATTTACACCAGTTCATAACCGCAATGGGTAAACCAAGCGAGCACATCAGTCCGCGAGACGGACAGCAAGGCCTCACAAAGGGCGTCGACCAAAGCATCCCACGTGCGGGCCTTGGCGG
>JAUQXD010000247.1 GCA_030834835.1 Thermoflexales bacterium
ATGCGTTTCTTGCGTTTGGTCTTCCACAACCGCCACACGATCTGAAAAGCGACGAAGGTTTTGCCTGTCCCCGTCGCCATGGTGATCAATATCCGCGGCTGGCCGCGTATCACCGCCTCCACCGCGCGATTGATTGCAATCATCTGGTAGTAACGCGGGGCTTTGCCGCCGACTTCTTCAAAGTACGCCGTTAACGCATCGTCGGCGGCTTTGTCATTGGTTAATTCCAATTTGCCGCGCAGCCGCTGCCACAGTTCATCGGGTGAGGGAAAAGCCGCCAGTGTGCGCTCTTTCCCTGTGATGAAATCATGCTCCACGATGCCTGTGCCGTTGCTGGCATAGGCGAACTTCACGCCCAACATATCGGCATAGTTCATCGCTTGCTGCAAACCGTCGCCCGGTTGCTTGTATTCGGCTTTGGCTTCCACTACGGCAACTGGATAATTTCGGCGGAGCGAGAGAATGTAATCGGGGCGGCGTGATTCCTGCCGGGTATGTTTGCGGCCTAACGGCACGATGCGGCCCGGCGCGATGACACGCTGCTCGGCAATGAAGTCGTCTTCCCATCCGGCGGCGTGTAGCCTGGGAACGATATAAGTTCGGCAGGTATCGGCTTCGGTGGGCATGAGTCAGTCTCGCAGGGTACTTCTTCTAAAGCACAATGAATTCACCGATTGTGCAAGTATAGCGATAATGAAGGTGCGGGTCAAACGGTAAGCGGCAGCGGCCTCCTCCCGGCCTCCCCCGTTCGGAGAAGCATCCGAACAGGGGAGGAGTAGCGCTCCTTCCCCTGTCGATATGTTTTTCATCGACGGGGGACGCTTCGCGTGGGATGGGGGTGGGGGTTGATGCGCGTATGATGACTGTGCGGTACACTTGAACACGCCATTACTTTTCGAGGAGCACGCCATGTCAGATCATCACTTCAATCAGATCACGCCGCACGTCTACTGGCTATCGCCGGATTCGACCACCGATCGACCCATCCTGGGCGCGATCGTCGGCAGCCGGGGCACGGTGCTGGTGGATGTGGGCAACTCGCCTGCGCACGTTCAAATCGTGCTGGACGAATTGTCCAAGCGTCAACTGCCCGCCCCGACGTTTGCCATGCTGACGCACTGGCACTGGGATCACGTCTTCGGTGCGTCGGCGCTGGATGTGCCGATCTTCGCCCACGTTGAAACTCGCCGCATTATCACGGTCATGGCGGGCCTCGATTGGAGCGATGCTGCGCTCGATCAGCGCGTGGCCGACGGCACGGAGATCGCCTTTTGCCGGGACATGCTCAAAGTCGAATGGCCCAACCGCAGCGGCCTGATCATCCGGCCACCCGACATCGGCGTTACGGCGCAGGTGGATGTGGACCTGGGCGGCGTGACGGCACGCTTCATCCATGTCGGCGGCGATCACTCGCCGGATTCGAGCGTGGTGTATGTGCCGGAAGATCGCGTCATGTTTCTGGGCGATTGCCTCGGCGAAGATCTCCATCACGGGCCGCGCCGCCTGACGACGGCCCTGTATCCGGCGTTGCTCGATCGCGTGTTGAGTTACGACGTGGCCCACTATCTTGAAGGGCACAATCCCGCGCCGGTCTCGCCAGCGGAACTAAGGGCTGATGCCGACCTTATCAAAGCCATTGCGCAGACGGTTGACGCGCACGGGCAAGATCGTGAAGCGATTCTGAGCCAGTT
>JAUQXD010000248.1 GCA_030834835.1 Thermoflexales bacterium
CTCCCCGAAGATCGCCGTACGCAGATCGTCATCGCGGTGTTGATCAGCGTGCTTTCACTCGAACGGCTGCTGCCCACGGAATGGCGGCTTATCTCTGCGGCGCGCCCGCCCGATCCCTGGGCGGTGTTGATCGCATTGGTCGCAGCCGGCTTGATCGTCGCCGCGATCGATCGGTTGACGCGGAGCCGCCCTCGCCGGTGGGCACTCATGGGCGGTATTCTGTTTCTCATCACCAGCTTTGCCGTGCTCAACACCGAAGTGCTCGCGACGCAGCTGGGTCGCGTGTGGCGTACCTGGACAGGACAAGACCCCGCCGTCGCCAGTCTGATCGATCTCTCGTGGTTGGGTTTCTCGTACGTCGCCTTCCGCTTGATTCACACACTGCGCGATCGGCAGACGGGCATTTTGCCGGTGTTGTCCCTGCGCGAGTATGTGACTTACGTGATCTTTGCGCCTGCGTTTGTCGCCGGCCCGATCGATCGCGCAGAGCGCTTCGCGATCGATTACCGCGCACTGCCCGACCTGCGCGGCTTGGACGCCGCGCGCTTTGGGCGCGGCGGGACAAGAATCGCAATCGGGTTGTTGAAGAAATTCGTGGTCGCGGATAGCCTGGCGTTGGGGATGTCGCTTACCGCCACGAACGCGGCGCAAACGCAATCCGCTGGATGGCTGTGGGTCTTGCTCTACGGTTATGCATTGCGGCTGTACTTTGACTTCAGCGGCTACACCGATATTGCCATCGGCCTTGGCATCCTGTTTGGCATCACTTTGCCGGAGAACTTCAAGCGGCCCTATTGGCAAACGACCCTCACGGCGTTCTGGCAAAGCTGGCATATGACGTTGAGTAACTGGGCGCGCTTCTATGTGTTCACGCCGTTCTCACGTTGGCTGCTGATGCGCCAGCGCAAGCCATCCTCCACCCTGATCGTGCTGATCGCGCAACTGGCGACGATGCTGACGATTGGCCTGTGGCATGGCGTGACGTGGAACTTTCTGGCGTGGGGCCTCTGGCACGGCGTGGGGTTGTGGGTTCATAAGCAATGGAGCGATCGCACCCGCCAGTGGTATCGCGGCCTCAACACTAAGCCGCATCAAAAACGCGCGTGGACGATCTTCTCGTGGTTCGTCACGCTGCAATTCGTGGTGCTGGGCTGGGTGTGGTTCGCCCTGCCAATCGATCGCGCCGCAACGACTTTTGTTCGCCTGATCGGCTTGGGTTGGTAAGATGACAGCCGGAAATCAACCTCGTCAACCGCATACCTGGTCAGCCATGGTCCGCGTGCTGGTCATGACCGCGCTGCTGTTCGTAGCGTGCAACGTGATTTTCGCCACATTAAATCCGATCGAAGCGCTAGGGCGCGTATCGCTGTACAACGGCCTGCTGCCGGGGCGTGAACGGC
>JAUQXD010000249.1 GCA_030834835.1 Thermoflexales bacterium
GTGATCGATTGGCCCCGCGCCACAGTGAAGGCTTGATCGAGCGCGGGTTGGATGGTTGGAGCGGGCTGCGCAGGCGGCGCGGGCGTGAAGATCGGATCAGGCGTCAACTCCGCCGGGGACTGGCACGCCGCGCCGAGCAGCAGCGCGCCCAGCAGGCTGATGATACGGTGCTTCATTTTTGTTTGACCTCATACCTGGCCACACCATAGTCGGTGGTGACCCACAATGCGCCCGCGTCGTCGAAGTGTAAACAGCGCGCGAGACCGTTCACGTCGATCTTGCCCACGCGGCTGCCGTCGGGCCTGAGCACGCTGATGTCGCCGGACTCTGCCATGAAGATGCGGCCCTGACCGTCGATGGCGAGTGCGCCAACCTCGCGGAACTGGCTGTCGCCTTCGCCGCTGCTGCCCAGGCGCGTGATGAATTTGCCTTTCACGTCGAACTTGAAAATGGCGGCTTCACGGCTGGGCGCAATGTACAGCGTGCCGCGTCCATCCACTGCCAGGAAGTTGGTCAGCGCCAGGTTCTCGGTGATGGAACTGATCACACCCTTGCTCACGTTGATCACGTTGCCGTCCGCGTCGAAGTGCACCAGATCTTCGCGTGCGCCTTCGACCGAGGTGAAGATGCCATAGCGCCGCTCGTACCACATGGCGTACAGCGTGCCATCGGGTGCGAGCCTGAGTTCGCCGAAGCCCGGCCCGCCACTGTATTTGAGCTTGCCCAGCGACTTGCCGGTCTGGCCGTCCCAGCGGGTGATGTCGCCGCCGCCGGCGGCGTAGACCACGCCCGATCGATCGACGGCCAGTCCGAGCAACACCGAGTCTTTGTCGCTGACGAAGAATTGATTGAGGAACTTGCCGTCCGCATCAAACACCTGAATGCGCCCGCCCGCGTATTCGCCCACGTACAGACGGCCTTCGCCATCGAGAGCGCTATAGCGTGCGTTAGTGAATTGTCCCGGCCCCGTGCCCTTCTCGCCGAACTGCAAGGCGACAGCGGCGAAGGCGGGGGTGGGGGTGATCGTGGGCGCAGCGGTCGGCGGGCGGCGGGTCGCTTCGCGCGTGAGGTTGGCGGACGCCGTTACCCACGGCTGCAACACTTCCGGTATGGCCGGGATACTATTCATCGCCCGATTCATCTCCGCGAGGGGCAGCACCACCGTCACAAAGACCATGAAGACCACAAAGCCGATGATGCCTGTGATGCAACCCGCACTGGCGTTACGACTCACCTGGCCGGGCGCATCGGGCTGGACCGCCATCTGCTTGATGATGGTCGCGGGCGCGGGCACCGGGCGGAATTCCTGCGGCACCGCAATCGATGTGCCGCAGTATTTGCAGCGCTGCGTGATGCCGCGACCGTTGTATTCAACTTCGCCGCCGCAGCGGGGACAATTGAAGGTGGGGTGTTCGGTTGAGGTCAAGGTTGTGCTTCCTTAAAAGACAGATTGATTCTTCCAAACCCGGCAAACTGAAGATCACGCAGCACTAGCCGGCTTCGGTAATTCATCGTTCGCGGTGTGATCACTCACGACGTGATCAACCGCATCCTGATCGGGCGCAGACGCGATCGGTTCGTTTACCTGCTCTGCGCCCTCAATGAGCGTGTATTCCACTGCTTCTTCACTTTCACTGTGCGTGATCGTCAGCGAGACGATCCGGGTGGTGGTGACGGTTTTTTGTATGACACGCCGCATGGATGTGTGTCTCCAGTAAAAGGTGCCAGCAATTCTCAATTTGAACGAGGAGCAAGCATCCCCAGATGCGGTTCTGGCCGATCCGGCGTCTGGGGACGCCTGACTCCTCGCCTAAAAAGCCAAATTGAGAATTGCTGAAAAGGTGCGCCGTCTGCCTCACGCCGCTAGAAGCGTGCGGCATCTTCGACCCCCGACCCGCTTCGCGTCCTGAGAATAAATACAATTCTCAGAAGAGGGGTGAGGCGCATTCTTACTCTAACATTTATCGCCGCAGTAAAGTTGACATTTCTTGCCAAAAGCCCCGTGACTGATTAGAATGTCATTCCATGCCAATCCCCACCGCCCCCCGGACCTTTGGAGACTTACTCAAATTTCTGCGCCGCCGCGCGCGGCTGACGCAGCGTGAACTGGCGCTGGCGGTGGGTTACACCGAAGCCCACGTCTGCCGCCTGGAAAAAAATCAACGTCCGCCCGACCTCACGACGGTCGCGGCGCTGTTCGGCGCCGCGCTGGATCTGGAAGACGAGCCGCAAACGATGGCGCGCCTGTTGGAACTGGCCGCCGCAGCGCGCGACGAGCGCCCCATCACGAACGTTACCTTCAGCGAAACAACCATCCGCCATGAAGTCATCGAAGAGCTGGGCACGTTGGAGGACATCCCCGCACTGCCGCCCCAGTATGTGCCGCGTCCCGCCTTGCAGCGGCAACTGCACGCGGCGCTGCAGCGCGATCGACACGTCATGATCAGCGGGCTGCCGGGCATGGGCAAGACTACGCTGGGCGGCAGTGTGGCGCACACAATCGCGCAGTCGCAGCCGGTCTTCTGGCTGACTTTGCGGCCCGGCGTGTCGGCCACACTCGATGTGGTCGTGCGGCAGCTGGCGCTGTTTTTGCTGGCGACGTGCCAGAGCCGCACCCTGCTGCCACAGCTGCGCGATCTGGCGCGACCGGCGGCCGGGGCAGCGCTGACGCCCGATCGGCAGTTGACGCTGATCGGCGCGGCGCTGGCGCAGCAGCCGGGGCAGGGTCAACTGCCCGCGCTGTTGTGCTTTGACGAAGTGCAGACGGTCTGCGCCGATGAGACCCTGCTGGCGTTCTTCCGCCATCTGCGCACCACGCCCGCGCTGGTGTTGTGCATGGGGCGCGAGGCGGCCCTGTTGCCGGACACGCCCACCGTGCGGCTGAGCGGCCTTGAGTCACCGGAAGCCCGGCAACTCGTCACTCAACTGGACTTCGATCTGGCTCCGCCCTTGCTCGATCGATTGCTGATCAAGACGGCGCGCAGTCCCATGCTGCTGCGCCTGGCGGCCGGGCAGCTGCACGATCGGGCCGTGGACGCTCAACGGTTCATCGATCGGTTGGACACGCAGCCGCAGGTGGCCGCGTACCTGGTCGATACCGTGCTGCGCGATCTGTCATGGGGCGCGCGCTGGCTGGCCGATCTGGTGTCGGTTTTCCGCGAACCGATCGATCTGTATGACGAAACGTTGATCGAAGCGATCACGGCGGCCGGGGGGCCGCCACTGCTCGATCGGGCGTTGGCCGAATTGCAGCGCCGTCACCTGATCGATCAACCGCGCGAAGCGGCCCTGCATCCGCTGGTGCGCGATCATCTGTACACGGCGCTCGCCACCGATCCGGGGCATAAGAAACAACTGCATCTGGTGGCCGCGCAGTGGGCCGAGTGCGGCAGCGGCGACCTGGTCGAGACGGCCCACCACTACACGCGCGCCGGACGACTGGCGCAGGTGGCGCAGGTGCTGGTCGATCAGAGCGAGGCGCTGTTCAATCGCGGGCAGGCGTCGGCCGCCGCCGAAGTGATCGACGAAGCGCTGGCGCAGGCGCGTTTGCGGCGCGGCTTTTTACCCGCGGCGCTGCGGCAGCTATTGACGGCGCGCGGCGATGTGTTAAAGGGCACGCGGCGCGCGGCGGAGGCCGAGGCCAGTTATCGCGAGGCGCTGGCGCTGGCGCATGGTCAGCCTATGGCGCGCGCCGGCATCGTGCGCGTGCTGGGCCAGAGTTTGATGCAGCGCGGGCAGACGGCCGAAGCGCTGAGGCTATGCCAGTCGGCAATTGCCGATCTGCCGGCGGGCGACGTGATTATGCGGGCGCGCCTGCTGGCGGTGCAGTGCCGCGCGCATCTGGCCCTGTCGGAATATGGCGAGGCGGAACGCACGGCGCGGGCAGCGCTGGCGCTGGCGCCGCAATTTGCGGAGTATCTGCCGCAGGCGGCCGACGATGTGACGGCGCGCGCCGAACGCACGCTGGGCTGGATCAATTACACGCGGCATCCGCAGGGCGACGAGTCGCTGGCGCATTATCGGCGGGCGTTGGCCGCCGCGCGCCGCGCCGAAGCGCGCTCGGTCGAGAGCGCGATCTTGTCCAACATCGGCACGGCGCTGGTGGAGCGGGGCGATTGGGATGGCGCCGTGCAGTCGTATCAGGCCTCGCTGGCGGCGTTTGAAGCGCTGGGCGATGTCTACAGCATGGCGGGGGTGCTGCATAATTTATCGGAAGTGCATCACAAGCGCAATGAACTGGCGACGGCCTTGCAGTATCTGGATCAGGTCTGCGAGATGGAACGCAGCGTCGGCGATCACGAAGGGCTGTTGAGTTCCGAGGAGGGCCGCGCGGCGGTGCTGCTGGATATGGGTCACCTGGCGAAGGCCCGCATCATCCTGGACGAGGTGATGAGCGGCTTTACCGAATCGAGCGATCTGTGGACGCTGGGGTCGTGCCTGATTATGCTGGCTGAGGTTCAAGTGTTGCAGGGCCAGATCGCGGCGGCGCGCGCCACGATCGAACGGGCGCTGGCGATGCCGGGCATTCAAGAGAACGCCCGCATCCGCACATGGGCACAGAGCGCGCAGATCTTGATTCAGCTGGGGGCGGGTGACGTCCAGGCCGCGCAGCAGCAGATTGCCGCTCAGCCGCCGGACGATGTGGGTTATGAGTTGATGTTCCGCTGGCAAATGGTGGCCTGCCTGGTGACGCTGGCCGGGGGCGATGAAGCGGGCGGGCGTGCTGAGGCACAGGCGATTGCCGATCAGGCGCGCGCCGTGGGACACTTGCTCAATGCCACGGTGGCCGATCGGATCGCGGCCAGCCCGATGATGCCGGTGAGCGATTTGCCGCGCCTGTTGTATCCGGTGCCGTAGCGAGTCGGCGAATCAAGCGAATCAGCGAATCCGTCATGCCCGAGTGTATCTATCGGGCATCCAG
>JAUQXD010000250.1 GCA_030834835.1 Thermoflexales bacterium
GTCCGCCCGAAGCCATCATTCACGAAGCGCAGGTGCTGGCCGAACACGGCGTGCGTGAAGCGATCTTGATCGCGCAAGACCTGACCGACTACGGTCATGATCTGGGTCTGAAGGACGGCCTGCCGAACCTGCTCGAATCGATCTGCGACGCCGCGCCGGATTTGAAGTGGCTACGGCTGATGTATCAGTATCCCGGCGCGATGACGGATCGCTTGATCGAAGTGATGGCCGCTCGGCCGCAGATTGTCCATTACGTTGATATTCCCTTGCAGCACGGTCATCCCGAAGTGCTCAAGCGCATGCGCCGCCCCGCCAACATCGACTGGGTGTATCGCACGCTGGAGAAGGTGCGCGTGGCTATGCCGGATGTGGCGATTCGCACCACGTTTATCGTCGGCTACCCCGGCGAGACCGAAGCGGAATTTGAAGGGTTATTGCAGTTCGTGCGGGACCTGGAGTTCGATCGGGTGGGGGCATTCCAGTATTCGTTCGAGCCGGGCACGCCGTCGGCTGATCAGGCGGGTCATCTACCGGAAGAAGTGAAGCAAGAGCGGTACGAGCGACTGATGGAAATGCAGCAGTCGATTTCGCTGAAGAAGAATCAGGCGCATGTGGGCCGCACGCTGGAAGTATTGATCGAAGGGCAAGGCGATGGCCTGACGCTGGGCCGCACCTATCGCGATGCGCCCGAGATCGACGGGCTGGTCATCTTGCAGGGCACGGTTCCGGCGGGCGAATTTGTACCGGTCAAGATCGACGGCGCGATGACGTATGATCTCAGTGGCCATGTGGTGTTGAATGAGCCGCAGGTGATTACGCTGAGAGCGTGATGAGTGAAAAGTGACGAGTGATAATTCCACCGGGCGCATTGCCGAAATTGAGCAGTGCGCCTGGTGGGGTAATTGATCTTATTGTAGCGTGCTTACTAGGAACACGGTCGACAGCACGACCACCAATACCATCAAATCGGCGCGGGCCTTGCCATTGGCCGACTTGCGTGAGCAGGCGAATACCAGAATCAGCATCAACCACAAGAAGATTTCCATTCCGCGTCTCCCGTTGAGTGTGTGCACTGTTGGTGGTGTGCCTTACACTCTTTGGACGCCGCACATTTTGAAAAAGTTGCACGTTCACGGCTGTGAAAAAAATCTTGAGGCGCACTGGCGGGTGGAACTTCCGCCGATAAATCAGCGTCACTTAACTGGAGTAAACGGAGGTCATAACCATGAAGACAAAACTGCTTATCTTAACCTTGAGTATGCTGCTGGCGGCCTGTGCGCCGGCCACTTTCACTTCGCCGCTACCGGCGGCTCCGGCGTCGCCGATCCAGCCGCCCGGGCGTGATATCACCATCGAGCCGATCCAGATCGAACAAGTCGAAGTGCGTATCGCCGAGTCGTTTCCCGTGCAGGTGTTCGCGCATGTGAGGGGCATCATTGGCGATGGCTGCTCGAGCGTGCTGCCGGTCGAGCAAAAGCGCGAGGGCAACACCATCACGCTCACTGTCAATCGCCAGCGCCCGACCGACGCCATCTGCACGCAGATCGCCAAAATCTACGATGAGACAGTTCGGCTGGACGGCGATTTTCCGCCCGGCGAGTACGTGCTGAAGGTCAACAACGTTACGCAAACC
>JAUQXD010000251.1 GCA_030834835.1 Thermoflexales bacterium
CCACAGCCGCAACCGCGGCCTGAGCCTGAGCCGCGTGATGATCAAGGTAATAAACTGGGGCTGTCTACACCAGTGACCGCGATGACGGGGATCGGCGCGGCTTATGGCGAAAAATTGGCGCGCTTGGGTGTCACGACGATCAATGATTTGCTGCACTTGCTGCCGCGTCGCTACGACGACTTTAGCAATCTCAAGCCGATCAATCGCCTGCAATTTGGCGAAGAAGTCACCGTCATGGGTTCGGTCTGGGATACCGCCGAAAAACACCTGCGCGGCGGCTCGAAGATTTTCACGGCCACGCTGAGCGATGGCTCGGGCCTCCTGCAATGCACGTGGTTTAACAATCCCTATGTGCGCGACAAATTGAAGCGCGGCATGCAGATTGTGGTCAGCGGCAAAGTGACCGAATACAACGGCCAGCGTACGTTCCAGGTGCCCGAGTGGGAACCCGTCGATACAGAGTTGCTGAACACGGCCCGCATCGTGCCGGTGTATCCGCTGACCGAAGGGCTGGGCAATCGCTGGCTGCGCAAGATGACCAAACGCGCCGTCGATTACTGGGCGACGCGATTGGACGATACGCTGCCCGTGAGCGTGCGCAATTCGGCGGGTGTAATGAACCTCTCGTCGGCGATTGCGCAGGCCCACTTCCCGGACTCGATGAGCAGTCTGGAAGCCGCACGCAAACGCCTGGCCTTCGACGAATTGTTCTTGTTGCAATTAGGCCTGTTGAAGCAAAAGCAGCAGTGGCGCGGCGAGACCGGGCAGGCCATCGGCATCGATCCGGTCTTGTTTGCCGCGTTCGTGCAGTCGCTGCCATTTGAGTTGACGGATGCGCAGCGGCGCGTGATTACGGACATCGTGCAAGACATCCGCACCGAGCGGCCCATGAGCCGCCTGCTGCAAGGCGATGTGGGTTCGGGCAAGACGGCCGTCGCCGCCAGCGCGATGTTCCTGACGGTGCAGGCCGGTTTTCAGGCGGCCATCATGGCCCCCACCGAAATCCTGGCCGAGCAGCACTTCAAGAATCTGAGCCGGATGTTCGAGCCCATCAACGAGCGCGAGATACCGCACCGGTTGAACGTGCGCTTGTTGACCGGCAGCACGTCGGCCAGTGACCGCGCGACGATCCTGGCCGAAATTGCCGACGGCACGGCGAATATCATCGTTGGCACACACGCGCTGATTCAAGAGACTGTGGCCTTTAAGAACCTGGCACTCGCGATCGTGGACGAGCAACATCGCTTCGGCGTGGCGCAGCGCGCCTCACTGCGGCAGAAGGGCTACAATCCGCACGTGCTGGTGATGACGGCCACACCCATCCCGCGCACGCTGGCGTTGACCGTGTTCGGCGATCTGGATCTATCGGTGATCGATCAATTGCCGCCGGGCCGCCAACCGATCGATACACGCATCCTGCTGCCCAC
>JAUQXD010000252.1 GCA_030834835.1 Thermoflexales bacterium
AGGCGGGCGCTTGATCGGTTTTAACACCGATACATTCGGCTTCAAGCGTTCGCTGCTGGAAACAGGGATCGTGATCGAAAATCAGCCGTGCGCCATCTTGGGCGCGGGCGGATCGGCGCGGGCGGTGGTGTATGTGCTGCGCGAATTGGGCGCACACATCACTGTGTATGCGCGCGACGTGGCGAAAGCCAGCGTGTTATCATCTCAAGCGCAGCCTTTGAGCGAATTGGCGCACATTGATTTGGCGACACGCCTGATCGTCAACACGACGCCGGTTGGGCTGTCACCCAATGTCGATGCTTCGCCGTGGCCGCCTGACGCGCCATTGCCGCCGAAGGCATTGGTGTTTGATCTGCTCAACAATCCGCCGCGCACGCGCTTGATGCAGCGAGCGGAAGAACAAGGACTGCACGCCGTGAATGGCTGGGCGATGCTGGTGTATCAAGGTGCGGCCGCGTTTGAGTTATGGACAGGTGTCGAGCCGCCGGTTGAGGTGATGATGGCGGCGTTGCGTGAAGCGATGCGTGATGACTGACGAGTAACGAGTGATGAGTGAGAGACTATGTTGCGATTCTTGACAGCAGGTGAATCACACGGGCCGCAGTTGACGGCGATTCTGGACGGCATGGCGGCGGGCATTCCGTTGTCATCACAAGATATTGATCGAGATCTGGCGAAGCGGCAGGCCGGTTACGGGGCTGGGCCGCGCATGAAGATCGAGACCGATCAGGCGCGGATCACAGGCGGCGTGATGGGTGGTCGCACCACCGGTGCACCGATCGCGCTGACGATCGATAATCTCGATCACGCCAGGTGGGCTGATCGCGACATCGCGCCGATGACGATTCCGCGTCCCGGCCACGCCGATCTGACTGGCGCGATCAAGTATGGCTACAAGGAGCTGCGTCTTGCGTTGGAACGTGCTTCCGCGCGTGAGACGGCGGCGCGAGTGGCGGTGGGCGCAATTTGCCGCAGATTCCTGGGCGAATTTGGACTTGTGATCGGATCGTATGTAATTTCGATCGGCGCGGTTGACGCAACGGCGAATGACGAGGTGAGTTATCTCGATCGCTTTACATTGGCCGATCAATCGGATGTGCGTTGTCCGGATGCCGAGGCTGCATCGAGGATGCATACCGAAATTCGCGCGGCGATGGAAGCCAGAGACACGCTGGGCGGCATCACCGAAGTGGTGGCGCTGAATGTGCCGCCGGGTCTAGGCACGCACGTACAGTGGGATCGACGCCTGTCGGCGCGGTTGATCGGCGCGTTGTCGAGCGTGCACGCAATGAAGGGCGTGGAGATCGGTTCGGCGTTTGAGAATGCCCATAAACGCGGGACGCAAGTGCACGACGAGATTCTGCGCGATGGCGATCAGATTGTGCGGGCGACGAATCGAGCGGGCGGCTTTGAGGGCGGCATTACGACAGGCCAGCCGATAGTGGCGCGCGTGGCGATGAAGCCCATTAGCACAACGCTGAATCCGCTGCGCTCGATCGATCTGGCAACGGGCGAAGAAACACGCACCACGTACGAACGTTCGGACTTCTGCGCCGTGCCACGTGCGGGCGTCATCCTTGAGGCAATGATGGCTTTTGTGCTGGCCGACTCGCTGATCGAGAAGTTGGGCGGCGACAGCATCAGCGAGATGAAGCCGCGCTTTGAATCGCTGCGGCAGGCGCGGTTGGAAGATTTGATGATGGATAATGTGGTGTGGAAATTCTGACGAGTGACGAGTGATGAGTGATCTTACTCGTCACTCATTACTCGTTATTCACGGATTGATTTGAATGGAACCCAATCTCATTCTCACCGGCTTTATGGGCACGGGCAAGACGACCGTCGGACGGGCGATTGCCGAGCGGTTGAAACGCCCGTTCATCGATACGGATGCGTGGATTGAAGAACGCGCCAGCAAGTCAGTTGCGGCGATCTTTGCCGAAGACGGCGAAGATCGTTTTCGTGCGTGGGAAGCTGAGGCATGCGCGGCTTTCTGCGAACCGCAGGAATTGATCATCGCGACGGGTGGCTGGACGCTGGGGCCTGCAAAGAATCGCGAAGTGCTGGAGCAGGGCGGACGCATCATTTGCCTCACCGCTACCCCGGAGAAGATCATCGAGCGGTTGAGCGCAGCGAATGATCGACCGTTGTTGGCCAGTGATGATCGTGACGCCAGAGTGCGCGCATTGTTGAAACAGCGTGAAGCGATGTATCGTTCATTTGCGTGGCAGGTCGACACCACCGAGATGAGTCCGGCTGAAGCGATGCTGCACGTGATGGCGGTGTACGGCGCGATCACGAATCTGGTTGAGCCAGACACGTTTGAACTGCCGATGCACGAGCGCTCAATGTCGATTCTGCTGGGTGCGGATTTGCTCGATGTGCTGGGTGTGATGCTGCGGGCGCGGGGCTTGCGCGGCAATGTGGCTGTGGTCAGCGATTCGAACGTCGCACCAGTATATGGTGACCGCGTGGCGAAGTCGCTGGCGATGTCGGGTTTTGAGCCGGTGCTGCTGCGCGTGCCCGCCGGTGAGGCGAGCAAGACACTCGACACGGCGAGTGTGCTGTACGAGAAGTTGGTCGAAGGCGGCATCGAACGCAGCGGGCTGATTATCGCGTTGGGCGGCGGCATGATCGGCGATCTGGCCGGTTTTGTGGCCGCGACGTATCTGCGCGGGGTTCAGTGGATCGATGTGCCGACATCGCTGCTGGCGATGATCGACGCGAGCATCGGCGGCAAGGTGGGCGTGGATTTACCGAGCGGCAAGAACCTGGTTGGCGCGTTTCATCCGCCCTTGATGACGATCAGCGATATGACGACGCTGCACTCGCTGCCGGGCCGCGAATTTCGTTCGGGGCTGGCGGAGATGATCAAAGCGAGCGTGATTGCGGATGTCGAGTTGTTCGCGATGTTCGAATCTGGTGAGACTGATTTGCCAGAGATGATGCGGCGCTCGATTCAAGTCAAAGTCGAAGTCGTGCGCGAGGATCCTTTCGAGCAGGGACGGCGCGCGGCGCTGAATCTGGGTCACACGATCGGCCACGGCCTCGAAACCGCGTCGAAGTTTGAACTGCTGCACGGCGAGGCGATTGCGATTGGTACGATCGCCGAGGCGCGCGTGGCCGAACGGATCGGGCTGGCGCGATCGGGCGTGGCAGATCGGATCGAGCGTGTGACTGAACGAGTGGACTTGCCGGCGCGGTTTGTGGATTTGGACATCGACGAGATCATCTTGTTGATGCGCTCAGACAAGAAGAAGCAGAGTGGTCGGCTCAAATATGCGCTGCCGCGCGACATCGGCGACGTGGTGATTTGTGTGGACGTGAAGGACGACGTGGTGCGTGAGGTGTTGATCGAAATGAAGGAGCAAGCATGAAGATTCTGGTGCTGCACGGACCGAACTTGAATTTGCTGGGCACGCGCGAACCTGAAATTTATGGCAAAACGACGATGGCCGACATCGATGCCACAGCGGGCGCGGAGGGCCAGAAACTGGGCTTAGAAGAAGTGCGCTGTTTTCATTCTAATCACGAGGGCGGCTTGATCGATGCTTTGCATGAGGCCCGAAGTTGGGCCGACGGTGTGGTGTTTAATCCGGGCGGCTATACGCACACGTCGATCGCGCTGCGGGATGCGATCTCGTCGATTGGCTTGCCGGTGGTGGAAGTGCATTTGTCCAACATTCATGCGCGGGAAGAGTTCCGGCATAAGTCGCTGACGGCGGCGGCGTGTGTGGGCATTATTGGCGGCTTTGGCTGGCGTAGTTACTTGCTGGGCTTGCGGGCGCTGGTGGAGTGGCTGCGTGAGCGAGAATCTTCTGCACGTTGAGCGGCGTTGCTACATCGGGTATAGATTCCTCGTCGCGTCCTTCGACTCCCGCTTCGACAGGCTCAGCGTTCGCTCAGGATGCTCCTCGGAATGACACGCTATGTGACTATCGCGCTATCGCACTTTCCCTCGAATTTGCCGGTTGACAAGTCCCCGCGTTTCTGATATTCTGTATCCACGCTAAAATCTATTGTATTAGTATACTTTTGGGGCTTCGATGAAACTGTCCAAACGCGGTGAATACGGCCTGAAAGCGATGATCGATCTCGCTTCGCAGGACGAGCCGACCGCCGTAACCCAGATCAAAGACATCGCCGCGCGCCAGCAGATTCCAGTGAAGTTTCTGGAGCAGATTCTGCTGACGCGGAAGAACGCGGGCCTGCTGCGCAGCCGGGCCGGGGTAGGCGGCGGTTATTATCTGGCGAAGGCGCCGGCGGACATCACGTTGGGGCAGGTGGTGCGGACGCTGGACGGGCCGCTGGCGCCAATTCCGTGCGTGAGTCAGATGGCCTACGAGCGCTGCGTGTGCGACGACGAATCAACGTGCGGCCTGCGACTGGCGATGCTGGATGTCCGTAACGCCATCGCCGATATTCTCGATAAGACGACGCTGGCCGACGTCTCGACCCGGGTCGAGAAAGCCCAGCGCACCACGAGCCGCCAGGCCGCGCGCTCCCGTCGGGCGTAGACAAAACAATCAGCAGTTGAGTTGGCCGTTTTTTGTCGAATTAAAGTATACTAAACAAATAGACTTTATAAACAATAGCGCGCTGTACCAAATCTAATTCTCAGGTGGAGGTCGAATGATGAAACGATCAAGCGTAGTGGCGATGTTCGTCATGGTGGGTTTACTGGCGGGCTGCGCGGCTCCCGCCGCAGCGCCGTCGACCGGCGGCGAATTGAAGGGGACGATTACAGTATCGGGCGCATTTGCGCTGTATCCGTTGATGGTGAGGTGGGGCGAAGAGTTTCAGAAGCTGCACCCTGATGTGCAATTCGATATTTCGGCGGGCGGCGCGGGCAAAGGCATGACCGATGCGCTGGCCGGGCAGGCGGACATCGGCATGGTGTCACGCGAGATCAAAGCCGATGAGGAAAAGCAGGGCGCGTACTGGGTGTCCGTTACAAAGGACGCTGTGTTCGGCATCGTGAATGCGAACAACCCGGTGCTGCAAGAACTGAAGAGTAAGGGCGTCTCGCGTCAAATCTTGATCGACATCTACGTCACAGGCAAAATCAAGACGTGGGGCGAAGTAGTGGGCAAGCCGGAGATTACGGACGAGATTCACGTCTACACCCGATCGGATGCAGCGGGCGCGCCTGAAACGTGGGCCAAGTATCTGGATAACCAGAAGCAGGAAGATTTGCAGGGTGTCGGCGTGTTCGGTGATCCCGGCATTACGGATGCGGTCGCCAAAGACCCGCTAGGCATCGGGTATAATAATCTCGGTTACGCTTACGATGCCACGAGCGGCAATCCGATCAGCGGCATCGATGTGCTGCCGATCGACGTCAATGTTGATGGACAGATCGACGCCAACGAAACCATTACGACCAAGGCTCAGGCGATTGCGGCGGTGGCAGCCGATCATTATCCGTCGCCCCCCGCGCGCGCGCTGAACGTGGTCACGAAGGGCAAACCCTCGGGCGCAGTGCAAGCCTTCATTTTGTGGACATTGACCGACGGCCAACAATTCGTCGATAGCGCAGGTTACATTCCTCTCACAAAGGCCCTGCTGGATGACGGCGTCGCCAAACTCAAATAAACCCCACTCTGTTTTACTGGCTCCTTCGAGATCACAATCGACGGCTGCGGAGCGACACTCGCTCCGCAGCCTGCGTGATCGTGCCGCGGGCGGCCTGTTCCTGGCTGCGACGCTGCTGCCCGTCGGCCTGGTCGTCGTAATGCTCATCGGCCTGACGCTGCGCGCGCAACCGATCTTCGCGAAGTATCCGATCGGCGAACTGCTGACCGGCGAAGCGTGGAAGCCGCAGCAAGGTCAATTTGGCTTTGCGCCGTTCATTGTGGGCACGGTGTGGGTGACGGTGGTCGCGATGATCATCGCCGTGCCGGTGTGCATGCTGACGGCCATCTACCTCTCGGAATATGCCGGGCCGCGCCTGCGTAATGTGATGAAACCGCTGCTCGATCTGCTATCGGGC
>JAUQXD010000253.1 GCA_030834835.1 Thermoflexales bacterium
ATTACTTGCAGAAGATTCCGGTTTTCTCGCCCGGAATTGAACAATCTCCTGAGCGAAAGATTCAGACAGTGACCGAGGGATTGAAGAACTTAGCATTGGCACATGGCGTGCCAATTGTCGCGGTAGCAGCATCCGATTCAGAAGGTTTGAAAGGCGAACGCGTACGGTTCGAAGATTTGTGGGGCGGGTCAAGCGTTAATTATGAACCAGACGTCGCCATTATGCTAAATCCTGCTTACCAGAAGGATAAGCAGGATGATACAAAAACTATGTTTTCGATTGAGAAAAACCGGCTTGGGCCAACCGGAGTCGAATTCGATCAGTCATTGTCGGGACGAAACTTCGCGTTCGTTACCAACGAATTTATTTCGTAATAGGTTGCCGACGGAACACAAATTTGATTCCACCTGAAGCGCCAACTTTGCCTCCAGTTCCCAGCAATATTATTTGCCCTTCTGCCGAGATATCGGCATGAACTTCGAATTCGACAAATTGGAAAGGTCCCAGTTTATCTGGAGTATCCTTTAGTATGGTACCCATTTGGCCAAGAAACAGATTCACATTACCGCCAATCTGGTTTACATCGAGTTCACGTAGTTCTCCTCCTCGCATTTGAACAGACTCGGCCGTTGCAATCCAAACCATCGATTGTTTTCTAGTTTTCTTGCTTGGCATGTTGCTACTCTCCACTCAATCGAAAATTAGGTGGTGCATAAAGTGCATATAACAGACCAACCGGGTTCTTGTATTTCTTGAATAATAAATGACGAGTAGACATCACACACGTACCTAGTTCTTTGCCGTCGAGTAAGTATCTGTACAATCGCTTGGTGAACTCAGCTGCCAGATGATCAGGTACGCTACATTCCGTTGCAATTACGCCTCGTGCTCCTTTTTCGAGAAAAGTACTGACGAGGTTGGAGACGTAAAGTGGGTCGATATTGCCTGTATGACATCCATTTAGTACAACTAAGGGGAAATTGCTTATTTCCAAATCGTAGACATTCATGTCCCGCAAAGAAATGGGAAAATTGTTGGAAAGCACAATTGTTAGTGTCAACTTAAAATGTCCCATTTATCGTCGTTGAAAATGTCGCAATTATGATCGCCGGGATGCCCCACTTATCGTCGTCTAAAAAGGGACACTAATCATCGTCTAAAAAGTCGCATGGGTTTAGTGCGCCGGCACCTCCTCCTTCAACAGGGCATCGCGCTTTTCGCGCAGGCGATAACTTTCGCCTTTGATGTTGAACACGACTGAGTGATGCAAGAGCCGATCCAGGATCGCAGAGGCGACCACACTGTCGCCTCCCAAGATATTGCCCCACTCAGTGAAGGCTTTGTTGCTAGTCAAGATGATGCTCCCGGTTTCGTAGCGCCGCGCGATCACTTGAAACAAGTGGTCCGCCCCGGTTTTGTCGAGCGGCACATAACCTACCTCATCAATCACGAGTAGATCCACCTGGCTCAGCGTTTTGAGTCGCGTCATCAGCGAATGATCCGCGAGCGCGGCGTGGAGTTGTGCGACCAGGTCTGCGAGGGTGGTGAAGAGCACCTTGTGGCCCGCCGTACACGCTTTCAGCGCCAACGCTATCGCCACGTGAGTCTTCCCAGTCCCCGGCGGACCCAGCAAGATAATGTTCTCGTGATTCGCAACGAAACGCAGGGTGGCTAGATCGGCGATCTTCTGTCGACTAAGACTGGGTTGAAAACTGAAATCAAACTG
>JAUQXD010000254.1 GCA_030834835.1 Thermoflexales bacterium
TATCGACCTGGATTCACAATGGCTTAATGAGGACCGTGCCGACGCCTAATCGCGTCAGCGCTTCAGAGGCGTAATGCTGCACTACCGGACTGTCGTCGTCCAGAGCCGCGATCAGCGCCGGAATCGATCGGGAGTCTAAAATCGCCAGCAGCGCTTTGGCGGCGCGGGCGCGTTCCAGCCCGATACCGTTCCGCAAACGCTCGATCAGGATCGGCACGCCCGATCGGCCGATCCGGGCCAGGGCGTCGGAGGCCATGGCGCTGACAAAGACACTGGAATCGGCCAGCAACTCCGCCAATGGCTCGATTGCCTGTTCGATCTGAGCCTCACCCAGCGCAAATGCCGCACACGCCCGCACATCCGAGTCCACGTCTGCCAATAGACTGATCAACGCCTGGGCGGCAGCTTCGCCGTGCAATTGGCTCAGGGTGCGCGCCGCCCACCAACGATGATCGGCCCGCGCGTCTACGCACAGCGGCTGGATCAGATCAAACGCCGCGCCGCCCAATGCTCCGATGGCCTGAGCGGCCTGTTCAGCGCGATCGTCGTCGCCGCACAGGAGCTCGGTGAGCAGGGCTTGCGGGTTGGCGTCGGGCGGCATGGTCATGAGGGTCCGCGCTGGAAGCGACGCTCAGGGTTGGCCCAGTTGCTCGATCGGGATGGCGCGATACTTGTCGCCTTCTTCGATCAGCATGATGGGGATGTCTTCGCGGATCGGGTATTTGCGGTCGCACCCGGTTTCCTGGCAGACCAGCCACTGACCATTGATGAGTTGCAGGCGACCGGGATCGACCCCTTCGCGGCGGGTTTCGCCGCTGACGCAATGTGGGCAGCGCAAAATGTCAAGTAAATCCTGACTGACCATTGACAACTCCTGAAGGCGGGGATGAATACCTGTGGCAGGGGGGATTCTACCATACTCACTACCGATGAGCAACGCACGCCAGGCCGGTTTTTCAATTGGATTTGACACGGCTACCTCAAATGTGCTACTCTTACACCCGTCCAGTGAGGGATTATGCATCGCGAGCGCATTTCAGACGATATTTATGTTTTTACCAGTAGCCTTTACGCCCAGGTGACGGCCGGGGTGATTGTGACGCCGGCCGGGGCGGTCGTGATCGACACGTTGCCGTTTCCCAGCGAAACGCGCCAGGTGATCGATTACATCGAACGCCGGTCGCCGGCCGGGATTCGATACGTCATCTACACCCATTATCATGCCGATCACACCTACGGCGGTTACCTGTTCCGCAACGCGCAGGTCATCAGTCACGCCCAGTGCCGCGATCTGTTGATGACGCGCGGCGAGGCCGGCCTGCAGTTGGCCCGGCAGCAGAACCCTGGCCTGGCCGATGTGCGATTGCGCCTGCCGGATATTGTCTTCACCGGCGAGATGACGCTGCGCATCGGCGGCAAGACGCTGGTGCTATCGCACTCGCCCGGCCACACGCCGGACTGCATCACCATCTATGTTAAGGAAGACAAGATTCTCTTCGCATCGGATACGGTGATGCCGGTGCCGTATATCGTTGATGGCGACGCTGATCAGATGTTGGGGTCGCTGGCGCGGCTCAAGAGCATGGCGCTGGAGAATGTGGTGCAGGGCCACGGCGAGATTGTCTTGCGCGGTGAGATCGGTGAAGCGGTCAACAGCAGCATCAATTACCTCAACAAAATGCAGGGCGCGGCGGCCAATGCCTTGCTGCTCAACCAGTCACGCGACGACATGCTCCGCGAATATGACATCGAATCGTGCGGCAAGGCGCGCATCGCGCTCAACGGTCTGGTGCAGCAGTTGCACGCGGCCAACCTGATTACCACCTACGATCGCTTCACTGCCGATCGAACCCGGGTGCCCGCCGGCGCGAAAGCGCGAGCCATAGCCCGTGCGAAGGATGCGCCCGCGCCCAAAGCCAAACCGGTCGATAAGAAAGCGGGCAAGGGCGCGGCCCGATCGGCTTCGGCGGCGAAAAAGGCCCCGGTTGCCAAACCGGCTCCGGCTGCCAAACCGGCGACTGCCAGGCCATCGACCGCTAAGCCAGCAGCGACTAAACCGGCGGCGAAGAAAACTGCCTCGCGCAAATAGGCTTGCTTGACACCCCTTTTTCGCTGTGGCATAATGCCGTTCACCGACATTGATGGAAACGAGTAGGCTGATTTAGAGACTTCAGCGAGCGCGGGAGGGTGTGAGCCGCGTACGATCAATCGGCTGAAAATCCTTCCGGAGTTGGCAACCGAAAGCGTGTAAGTGCGCCCCGCACACGGCACACGCGACGTAGACTTGCCCGGTATCGTCAACCGTTACCCTGACGCGGCGATTATTTGTCGCCGACCAAGTGCGCGGATCATAGATCCGTGAAGCGGGGTGGTACCGCGAGAGATTCACACTCTCGTCCCTGATTGTGGACGGGAGTTTTTATTTTTGACGATGGACGGAACACGCGCCACGCAACACGTAATGCGTAATCCGTACTTGCGTAAGGAGCGGCTATGACTGAAGCGTTGTATCACACGGATGCTTATCTGAAAGAATTCAACGCAACCGTGATCGCGGTTGATGGCAATAAGATCGCGCTCGATCGCACCGCCTTCTATCCGGGCGGCGGCGGCCAACCGAACGACGTGGGCACGATTGCGAGCGGCGATCAAACCTGGAACGTGATCAAGGTCAGCAAGCAGGGCGCGGACATCTGGCACGAACTCGATCGAGAAGCACCCCCGATCGGGACGACCGTTCACGGCGTACTCGATTGGGAACGCCGCTACCAGCTCATGCGCACGCACACCGCCATGCACATCCTGTGCGGCGTCATCTTCCGCGATTACGGCGCATCGGTCACGGGTGGCAACATGGAGCCGCTCAAGGGCCGCATGGACTTCGAATTCGAGACGATGCGGCAGGAGTTCGTGAAGCAGATCGAAGAGAAGATCAACATCGAAGTGGCGAACGCGCGTCCGACGCACGTCAAGATTCAGCCGCGCGACGAAGCCTTTCAGATACCCGATCTGATCCGCACCAGGATCAGCCTGTTGCCGCCCGGCATTCCCGAAGTCCGCACCGTTGAGATCGAGGGGCTGGACTTGCAGGCCGACGGTGGCACACACGTGGCGAACAC
>JAUQXD010000255.1 GCA_030834835.1 Thermoflexales bacterium
CAGACAACGACCATTTGCCGTTCTTCCTGCCGCGTGTGAGCCGCCACTTCTAAAGCGACTCTGCCCTCAGCCTGCCACAACATCTGTACAATGGTGATGTGATCGTAATCATAGAATAGTTCTCGGAATAAGTCTTCCAACTCGTGCGTGTCGCCCGCCAAGCGATCAGTAGCCCGCGTCGGATCGATTAGATGCGCGAGGATCGGCAATGACAATGTGCGCGTCACAGGCCATTGAAATTGCAACAACCAATTCAAATGGACATACTGAGTCAGCGCTTGTTGAATGGTTTGCAACAGGACTTCGCGTTCTTCTTTCTTGTCGACAAAGCCCACGGCCGCCGGAAATCCATCTGGGCCTTTACCTAGGGCAGCCCGCACGTATTGGTATTCAGGCCGCCCGGTTAAGATGATCTTGGGGATCGTGCGAAACGACGGGTCTTGGGCCAACGCGATGCCCGAAATATCTTTTTCGTCATCGTCATCCACCAGCCGCATGTCAAATACGGCCAAATTTAGATGAGCCTCGCTCAACACGCGACGAGCCTGTTCCAGGGTGGCCGCGCGTAACACGCGATAGCCGCTCACCTCCAGATACTCGGCGCGCACGCGCAAAAAATCGCTGTCATTGTCCGCCAGCAGAATGATCGGAGATGCCATACTAGGCCTCATTGGTTTTGGTCGCGGTCAGGGGCTGTTTCGCCGATGTGTTGGCTGTCGTCGTACCCAGCCAGTTGGCTCCGGCCATCGCGATCAAGCGCTCGCGGCAGCGTTCCTGGCGTTGTTCAGAATTCAGCCCATCACACGATTGCAGCAGAATTTGAAAGCGCCGGATTTCCACCCGCTCACTATGATAAAGATTCATCCGCTCGTTGGCGACATCGACACGGCGGAAGAATAGATAACTGACGACTTCAGTAATTAAGCCGCTGAGCGACGTAAAAACTGCAATATAGCTGTTGACCTGGTTGCTGAATTGACTGCGGTTAATCGAGAACGGAATAATTCCTGAAAGTATTAGCATAAGTCCTAAAAGGGCCGTGAGCAGTGACAATCTATGGTTGGACTTAACCTGATAAAGCGCGTCTTCGTAATCACCTCTGAGTTCGGAATCGACGCCCGCTACGGCGTCCTTGACGCGGCGCAACCATTGCGTGTCCGGCCCCAGGGCACGACGCACCGCATCGATCAACGCCTCTGGCCCGTCCTGCTTTGCCACAAACTCAACCGCGGCTGGTAATCCATCGATCTCTGGCTTTAATGCTTCGCGCACCGCCTCGACTGTAGGGAGATTCGTTAGGACGATTTTCGGCACTGTGTGATCGGTGTCTCTCACCAGCATTAAACCGGAGATGTCTTTTTCGTCTTCGTCATCACGTACGCGCATATCGGTGATGGCGACGTCGATGTTGCCTCGTTCCAGCGCTTGCCGCGCTTCGGCCGCGCCTGACACTGTGATCACTTGATAGCCGACGCGCCGCAACAACTCCGCGCGCGTGCGCAGAAAGTCAGGGTCATTATTGGCGAATAACACGCTGACTTGTCGCATGGCAAACTCCGTCTGCTCAGCTAGACTCCGACTTCAAATTCAATACTGCGACAATTCGGTCGTGCAGTTCGATTTCGTCCATCGACTTGCGGACGTAGTCCAGTGCGCCCGCCTGAAAGGCTTGTCGTGCCCGCTGCCACGTCGGCGAGGCCGTGACGATGATCGCGCGCGCGCCGGGGCGTAGGCCACGCACGTGCTGCGTCAGCGCGTACGCGTCACTGACGGCACCCGCGTCGATGATGACCGCAGCGTAATCCCGCTCGGCCAGTCTCGCAACGGCGGTCGGCTCATCGGTCACCAACAGCTGTCCGAACGGCCGCACCGCGTGTTCCAGCACTCGTGCCCACTGATCGGTCACGCCAATCAGCAAAAAGTATTGATGCAGCATTCTGCCTCGCCTACCCGGCCAAGTTCTCCAATGGCAGCCGGATTAACATGGTCGTGCCACTGGGACCGGTCGCGGCAACTTGAATATCCCCGCCATAAGTTTGAACAATGGTGTGCGCCATCAGCAGTCCCATGCCTAATCCGTCAGCATCGCTGGGCTTACTGATGATCTCGACACCGAGCTTGTGTGTCAACTCCGGCGAAATGCCTGGACCGGTATCAGTCACGCTTATCTCAAAGTGGCCATGCGCCAACCGACTGCCAATCGTGATCTCCTGCCGATCGCGATCCTTAACTGCCTTCACGGCATTATCGACCAGCATATCAAACGATCGTCGTAGCCAT
>JAUQXD010000256.1 GCA_030834835.1 Thermoflexales bacterium
CGAACTGGCCGAAGGGCTGGAAGTGAATCAGCCCACCGTCTCGCGCCACCTGAAAGTCTTGCGTGATCGCGGTATGGTCACCACCCGGCGCTTTGGTACCACCATCATGTACTCACTGGCCGATCGACGCGTGATTGAAGCGTTGGATTTAATGCGTGCCATCATGACCGACAACCTGGTGCATCAGACCGAACTGGCCGGCATCCCGGCGCACGTTTAGCAGCAACGCACTTATTTATCACGCTTGGCAAGGAGCAGAAACATGAACCGCAAACACTTGATCCTCTTTTTGGGCGTCGTCAGCGCGATCGGGCTTTTAGCGGCCTTCACCGCCCGATCGATCCCGGCGGCCCCCGCGATCGATCCGCACGCTGCGCTCAATTTGCGCGCCGTCACCGGCGTCTCGCCCTTCGATCTGCGCTGCAACGTCAAAGTGCCGTTCGGCTTCGCGCAGTGCGGTTCGCAAGCCTCGTCGTGCCAGAACTGCCACGAAGTGCAGGGCGAAGATCCCATCAACGACAAAGGCGATTGGCACACGCAGCACGCCTTCGGCGACTTCTGCGAGTTCTGCCACAGCGGCAATGTGCAGGCCACCGATAAGGCCGAAGCTCACGTGGGCATGGTGGAACCGCTCGGCGATTTGAAGGTCAACTGCGCCACCTGCCACTCAGCCGATTATCAAGCCAAAGCGGACGTGTACGCCAAGACCTTAGGCGTAACGCTGGGCGCAAAGCCCGAGCCAACCAATGCGCCTGTGGCCGAAGCGACACCCGCGCCCGCTGAGGCACAGCCCGCGCCAGCCGAACCAGCCGCCGAGCCGACCAAGCAGCCCGAAGCGCCCGCTGTCGATCCTGCGACCTTTGCGGCCACGCCCACCATCGCCGAAGTGATCGATTACGTGGCGCAGTACAAGTCCGCGCCGCAGCCGGCCTCAACAGGCGGCAACACCTTATTTGTCGCAGGTCTGGCTGTCGTAGGCTTGACGATTGTCGGCAGCAGCGGTGTCTTCGTCTGGAACCAGAAGCGATCTCGCCCGGCGGCCAAACCCGCTACCGATGAACGCTCGCAAGCCATGGCGAAGTTGATGCCCATGCTGGACAAACTCGATGCGGCGGGTCTGCGCGACGTGGCCGAGTTCGTGTCGCAGCGCGAGAAACCGCAGGCGTAAGGCGTTGTCCGTCATTGCGAGGGCGCGCTGCGCCCGAAGCAATCTCGATTGACCGACCAGAGATTGCCACGCCGCCTACGGCGGCTCGCAATGACAGGCCAAAAGCCAAGGATCGATCACATGGCACACGACATCATTCAACTTACCCGACGAAATTTCCTCAAACTCTCCGGCGCATCGTTAGCCGCCGCCGGTGTAGCCAGTGTCGGCGTCAGCCCTGCTTACGCCGCGCCGCGCACCGAAGGCGTTACTTACGATCGCATCGTGCCGACCCTGTGCGAACAATGCGTGTGGCGCTGCGGCGTGCTGGCCAAAGTCAACGGCGACAAAGTCGTTAAACTGGAAGGCAACCCCGATCAACCGCACTCGCGCGGCAAATTGTGCGGACGCGGCCAGAGCGGCATCATGACCGCCTACGATCCCGATCGCATCAAGTTCCCCATGATTCGCGCGGGCGAACGCGGCGAGGGCCGCTATCGCCGCGCGTCGTGG
>JAUQXD010000257.1 GCA_030834835.1 Thermoflexales bacterium
CCTGTGAATCAACGCTGCAATCGGCCGTTCAGCGCTTGCTCGCCAATGTCGTCGTCGTCGAGTCAATGGACGACGCGCACGCCTTACGCGCGCAACTGCCCGAAGGCTATCACATCGCCACGCGCAGCGGCGAAGTGCTGCGCTCCAACGGCATCATTACGATTGGCCGTGCTACCGGCTCCAGCGATCTGCTCTCGCGTGAACGCGAATGGCGCAGCCTGCCTGCGCAGATCGATAGCGCCACCGCAAAAACGACCGCCGCCGATGAGCGACATCAAGCGGCGCTCAAGACAATTGATTCACTCACGGAACGGCAAACGGCGCTCACCGCCCAAACCCGATCGGTCTCCGCCTCGATTGCGAACACCGAAACCCAGCGGCGTAATGTTGAACGCCAGATCGACGATGTGCGCCGTGCGGTCGAATGGAAGCAAGGGTTGATCGCGCAGATCAATACCGAACTCACCACGCTCGACGAACGCGACGTGATCTTGCACGCGGAAGAGCATCACCTGCACGCCGATCTGGCGCAGCACACGGACAGTGTAGCGCAACTCAACGCGCAACTCGCCGAACTACCGCTGGAAGAATTGACCGCGCAATTGACAACGCTGCAAGCCGAAGCGGCGGTGGCCGAACAACTGCGCCGCAGTCAAACCAACGTCGTCGCGTCGTACACCGCCGCATTGAATCAACTGCGCTCGCAATTGCAGGGTCGCGCCGATCGGTTGACACAGATCGTCAACGAACGTCAATCGATCGAATCGCAGTTGAACGATCATCGCACGCGCGCCGCCGGTCTGGCCGAAAACTTGGCCGCGCTCCAGACGCAGATCGATCCGGCCGAAGCCGCGCTGCGCGATCTGGAGGCCGAGCAAAATCGATTGGCGGCCGACGAACGTGCCGCGCGCCAACGTCTGAGCGAACTTGAATCGCTCTACAATCAGGCTGTGATCGATGTCACGCGCAAGGAAGAAGAACTCAATCACCTGCACGCGCGCATCGACGAAGAGTTGGGCCTGGTGCAGTTGGAAATGGCCGATTTGTCGGGGCCACAGCCGCTGCCGCTTACACCCATCGTGTCGGAACTGCCTACAGTGGACGAATTGCCCGAAGGCATGGAGCAGGATTTGCAGCGCATGAAGGCGCAGATTCGTCGGCTGGGACCGATCAATCCTGAGGCGCAGGCCGAATACGAAGAGACACACCAGCGCTTCGAGTTCCTGACGCAGCAATCATCCGATCTGGAAGAAGCGATCTTGCAGTTGCAGCAAGTGATCGTGGAACTGGACGAGTTGATGCAAATCTCGTTCCGCGAAACGTTCAATGCCATTGCCGAAGAATTCAAGGGCACCTTCCAGATGTTGTTCGGCGGCGGCTCGGCCAAACTGGTGCTGACCGATCCCGACAACATCGGGCAAACCGGCATCGAAGTCAACGCCCGCCCGCCCGGCAAGAAACAGCAGGGCTTAGCATTGCTATCGGGCGGCGAACGATCGCTCACCGCGGCGGCATTGATGTTTGCCATCCTCAAAGTGAAACCGCCGCCCTTCTGCATCCTCGACGAAACGGATGCGGCGCTGGACGAAGCCAACGTAGGCCGTTTCCGCGATGCGTTGAAGCTGCTCAGCGCGGACACGCAATTCGTCATCATCACGCACAATCGCGGCACCATTGAGGCCGCCGATACCATCTACGGCATCAGCATGAGCAGCGATTCGGCGTCACGCGCCATTTCCTTAAAACTGGAAAGCATCGCGCAACCGGCATAAGGTATAATACCAACCGCCAGCAAACCATCCGTAATACGTAAAGCGTACTGCGTAAGTGGCGTGCTTCATGTTGACGCTGGATGGGCTGGCAAGGCTTTATTACGCAGTACGCATTATTCATTAGAGACCTATGGCCGGTGAAACCATTCTCGTCGTCGACGACTCTAAGCCGACGCGCGACTTCTGCGTAGAGTACGTACTGAAACCCAATCGGTACGTGCCCTGCGTGGCGCGCGACGGTGAAGAGGGCATTCGCCTGGCGTTGATGCACAAACCCGACCTGATCATCCTCGATCTGGAGATGCCCAAACTCGGCGGGCTGGATGTGCTCAAAGCGCTCCGCGCACAGTCACTCAGCATACCCGTCATCCTCGCCACCGCGCACGGCTCCGAAGCCCTGGCGATTGAAGCGTTTCGGCTGGGCGTGCGCGATTACGTGGTGAAGCCCTACGAAATCCCGGACATGCTCAACGCCATTGAGCGGTCGCTGGCTGAGACGCGCACTCGTCGTGAACGCGATGTAGTGACCTCGCAGTTGATGCACGCCAATCACGCCCTGGAAGTTCGCCTGCGCGAATTCACCATCCTGTACGGCATCGGCAAGAGCGTGACCGCGCTGCTCGATCACGCCAGTCTACTCAAGCGCATCGTCGAAGCGGCGCAATACGTGACAAGCGCGCAGACGTGTGTGCTGCGCCTGCGAGACATGCCTGACGGTCAACTGCGCGCGCAGGCCGTCATCGGCGCCTCGACTGCGCAGCTGCACGCGGACGCGCGGCTGGCTCAACAGGTGCTGCGCACCGGCCAACCGGCCATTACCGGGGCCGACGTGGCGGTGCCCCTGAATGTGGGCGCCAAACTCATCGGGACGTTGGAGATAAACCGCGCGGCCGATGCACGCCAATTTGTCGAACACGATATGCAGCTCTTGCAGTCGTTGGCCGACTACGCCGCCATCGCCATCGAGAATTCGCGCCTGTTCCGCGAACTGGAAGAGTCGAAAGAGCGCGAGAAGCAGACCATCCGCAACGTCTTCGAGCGGTACGTGACGCCGACCGTGGTGGAACAATTGTTGAGCAAACCAGACACACTGGCGCTGGGCGGCGCGCGCCGCCCCATCACCACGCTGTTTGCCGATCTGCGCGGTTTTACGGCCCTGTCGGAAAAGTTGGACCCCGAGGTGCTGTTTGAAACTTTGAATCATCACCTCTCGCTGGGCGCGGAGGCGGTGCTGAATTATGAGGGCACGCTGGACAAATTCATGGGCGATGCCGTGATGGCCTTCTTCAACGCACCGCTGCCACAAACCGATTACGCCTTGCGGGCCGTGCAGGCCGCCGTCGAGATGCAGCGCCGTATCGCCGCTACCAGCCGATTGAGAGCGCAGTTGCAGCGCCTGCAATTTGGCGTGGGCATCGCCACCGGTGACGCCGTTGTTGGCAACATCGGCACGGCGCAATTGATGAACTACACCGCCATCGGTACCAGCGTCAATCTGGCCCGGCGGCTGCAAGAGAGCGCCAAAGGCGGCCAGATCCTGATCGATCTGGCGACGTATCAGGCCGCCGCCGACCGCATTAAGGTGCGCCCGCTGGGCCTGCTGGAAGTCAAAGGCATGCGCGAACCACTGCCGGTGTTCGATGTGATGGGCCTGAAATAGGCGGCCCTGCGGCAGCCCGGGCAGCGAGGTTGCAGCCATGTGCGAGAAGTTGGCGGGCTGCCATCTCGCTGTTTTGTTTGTTCGTTTTTCAAATCCTTGTCGAAGGGTGCGGACTGTGTTAAACTTGCCGTTTGTCGGTTGGAGCCAGACTTAAGCATGATGGAATTCAGCAGCGCTGCGGCACGGCGAGCCGCGTATCTTGCCATCGTATTAGCCATCGGCGTGGCGTTGGGCGCGTGGCCAGCGCACAGCCTGGCCGCGCCGCTGACGCAGGGACCGATCGCCGCGATCACGTCACCCGCCGATGGACAGGAATTGCTGGGCGTCGTGACCATTTCAGGCTCGGCCAATCACCCGGAATTCGATCGGTATGAGATTGCGTTCGGCCCGGAGCCTAACCCCAACGATGCGTGGCAGGTCTTCAGTACCAACCAGCAGCCGGTGGATAACAATGTGTTGGGCCTGTGGGACACGGGCAGCGTCGGCGACGGCACGTATTCCTTACGACTGCGCGTCGTCCGCAAAGACAGCAATTACGATGAGGCGTTTGTACGCGGCCTGCAAGTCGTCAATCAACAGCCGCGGGGCACGCCAACGCCGATTGCGCCGGAGGCCACCTTTCCGCCTGAAGCCACGACCGACAGCGCGACGGCCGTGCCGGGCGTAGAGCCAACCGCGCGGACTGTGCCGACCGTGTTGGTTGAACAACCGCCGACCAGCCTGCCGGCCGCTGTCGCGCCGGGCGCAACGGCGACCCCGGCCAATCGCGCCGGATCGGGCGGCAGCGCTGCATTCGTTGACTTAGGCCCGATTGTGTCCACCTGTTTAAGCGGCGCAATCGTCGCCGGGTTTGTTTTCGCGCTGGTGGGTGTCATTCAACTGGCGCGTATCCTGTACAAAAATTACTTGCGCTTTAGATACAAGAAGTCACACGCTCATGCAGATTCTCACGCGGCTCCGCCATCGACCGACAGCCACTGAAGCCGGCGGCGACTTCACCCTGATCGTCGGGCTGGGCAATCCGGGACGCGAGTACGCAGGCAACCGGCACAACGTCGGGTTTCAGATCGCCGATCGGGTGGCGGCTGCCCAGCAGTTGTCCTTTAGTAAAGTGCAGCATCAGGCCATGATCGCCTTGGGTCGCTTGCGCGATCACCGGGTGGTGATCGCTAAACCACAGACCTTTATGAATGTCAGCGGCCGCGCCGTCAGCGCGCTGCTGAACTTTTACAAGATTCCGCTTGACCGGTTGCTCGTGATCTTCGACGATCTCGATCTGCCTTTCGGGACGCTCCGGTTGCGATCGGATGGCGGCGCGGGCGGTCACAATGGCATGCGCTCCATCATCGGGCAGCTGGGCACCAATCAATTCGCCCGCCTGCGAGTGGGCATCGGCCGGCCACCGGGCCGCATGGATCCGGCCGCGTTTGTATTGCAGGACTTTGGCCGCGACGAAGCATTGGAATTGCCGGGCTTGCTCGATCGGGCGGTGCAAGCCGTAGAGACGTTCGTCGTCGCCGACATCCATACCGCCATGAATCAATTCAACTCCAGCCAACTGGGGGGACAGAAGGACCTATGAACACGAATGAATTTGAGCAGTTTGCCAAAGCGTTTCGCTGCAGCATGCCCATGGCCGAATCGATCGTGCTGCGCATCCGGCAGCGCGTGGGCCGTGATGTACCCATGGGCGAAATCCTGGGCGCGATTAAGAAGATTGCGCCGACGCGCCTGACCACCGACTCGATTGTGCTGCGGCTGCAAAAGGCCGGCGTCACTCGACCGGTTCGCTCGGCGAGCCAGGACGACGATGACGATCTTTTGCAGGAGCCAGAAGTCGGCGATGAAGGCTACGATGCGCCGGAAGCCGTCAAGGCGCGCAAATCGCCGCCGAGCACCACCCGCCGCCCCGCCGGGGCAGCGGGCCAGATCGGCGAGATACTCGACAAGAATTGGTCCAAGGCCAAGGACTCCGGCCTGAAGCCGCCCGAGATGACGACGGATCGTTTCGTGCGCACGGCACAATCCGCCGTGGGCGAGCCTAAGCCGACTGTGGCGCGCGTGCTGCAAGCCGTGCAAAAGTTGTCGAAGCAGGACGTGCTCATCACGCCCAACCTGGTCGCCGACGAGATCATTGAAACAGACGAGTTACGCTAAGCACGTGATGCGTGGTGCGTGGTTCGTGTCTGGCACGCAGCACGCACCACGTAACACGCGGCATGACTGACTCCATCAACTTATCCGGCCTGCTGCCGCGCTTGCGCGAACAGGCTCAATTTGCCGCACTCCGGCGCGACCTCGACGGCCCGCACGACGGCGAACTGCATGTGCCGTTGCTGCGCGCCGCGCGAGCGGCCATCGTGGCCGCGCTGATCCCGCTGCTCGATCGGCCGGTGGTAGTGATCGCCGCCAAACCCGATCGAGCGCAGGCGTTGCACGATTCGCTGCGGGCGTTCGGCCTTACCTCCGATCGACTTTTCCGTTTCCCCGAACCCAGTGCCCTCTTCTACGAGCGCGCGCCATGGCCGCGAGAAGTCGCTGCGGAGCGATTGAATGTCCTTTCGCAATTAGCCTCGATTGAGCAATCAGCAGTCAGCAATCAACAACACTTGCACCGCGCTGCGGATGCAGTGCAGGTGTCGGCAATCGTTGTCACTTCCGTCCGCGCCCTGATGTATCGCACGCTGCCGCCGCGCGCCTTCAAACTGGGCACGCGCACGCTGCGGCGCGGCCAGTCGATCAACCTCGATCAACTGCTGGACGTATGGGTAGGCTTCGGCTACGAGAGTACGACGACCGTGCTGGCTCCCGGCGAATTCAGCCGGCGAGGCGGCATCGTCGATGTGTTCCCCCCTGCTCTCTCCCGCCCGGTACGCATCGAGTTCTTTGGCGACGAAGTTGAATCGCTGCGCGCTTTCGATCCGGCCACGCAGCGATCGTTGGACACGCTCGATCAGATCAGCATCACCCCGGCGGCCGAATGCCTCGCCAAGAACGGACCGATCGCGGCTGAGCAAATCAAAGCATGGGACACCTCCAATCTGCCTGATGATCAGGCCACGCAGTTCGAGAAAGATCGACTGGCCTTGATCGCAGGCTCGCCGTTTCGCGGCATCGAGTTTTATCTGCCGCTGTTGCACGGCGATGCCACCGCGCTGATCGATTACGTGCCGCGCAATGCATTGATCGTGCTGGACGATGCCGAAGAGATCGAGGATGCGTGGAGCGAACTGGAAGAGCAGGCGCTGGACTTGCGCCACTCGGCTGAAGACGCCGGTACGCTGCCGCCGAACTTTCCGCTGCCGTATGTGACGTGGGATGAATGGCACGAGAAGGTGTCGCACCGCAGCACGTTGTCGCTGAGTGATTCGGCGCAAACACTGGACGATCAAGCCCCGGCAGAACGATTGCCCCTGTCGCCCGGTCCACGCTTTGGCGGACAACTCAAGACCTTCATCGAGCATCTGGCGCAATTGCGCGGTCTGAATGACGCCACCGTCGTGGTGAGCCGCCAGGCCAGCCGATTGGCGGAATTGTGGGCCGAGCACGATCACTTGCGGCCACCCACGCATAGTGTCACCGAACCGCCGGAACCGCGCGCGCTGATCTTCGTGCAGGGCTTGTTGGACGAAGGCTGGACGCTGCGTGCTATCGCGCCGAGAGATGAAGAAGAGCGCCGCAGCGTGGGCCTGTGGTCGCTGCACGTCCTGACCGATGCCGAGATATTCGGCTGGGCGCGACCGCTGCCGCGCCGCCGGGGCAAGCCCAGAGCCATCACACCCGAACAGTTCTTCGCCGATTTGCAGCCCGGCGATTACGTGGTTCACGTCGATCACGGCATCGGCCTATTTCAGGGCTTGATCAAACTCACGCTGGAC
>JAUQXD010000258.1 GCA_030834835.1 Thermoflexales bacterium
CCGATCGGGGCGGATGGGGTCATTGAGTTGTTGGATCGGTAATCGGTAACTGGTGATCGGTAACTGGTGATCAGTTGGCTGGTTGACCAGTTACCAATTGACCAATCACCAATCTACCAATTTACTGATTGACCAATCACCGATCACCGATTGACCAGTTACCCCTCCCCGACTATACTTGCCGCTTGCGTTCTCGCCGATGGCTTAATCTTTTACTGATCTTGACGGTGCTGCTGGCTGTAACCAACAGCGTTGGTGCGCAAGGCATCGACACTGGCGGCGAAGAGGCCTTCATCGCCGGGCTGATTCCGCGCATGTCGCCTGAAGCTAAAGTCGGGCAGCTGTTCGTCGTCAGTTTCGAAGGCGCCGACGTCACGGCCGCCAGCGATGTGGCCGACCTCATCCTCAATTATCGCGTGGGCGGCGTGGTGTTGTCGGTGGAACAGGGCAACATCGTCAACACGGTCAACACCCCCGCGCAGGTGACGGCGCTGTCGGCGGCGCTGCAAAACCTGAGCCGGCAGACCGCGCGCGCGGCCAATCCGTCGCCGTTTATCCCGCTGTTCACGGCGTTGGAACAAGATGGCGATGGCGCGCCGGCCAGCCCCATCTCCAGCGGTCTGACTCCGGCTCCCAGCTACATGGCAATCGGCGCGACGTGGCAGACGGCCAACGCCGAGGCGACGGGCGTCGTGACGGGCCGGGAACTTTCGGCGCTGGGCATCAACCTGCTGCTAGGCCCCTCGCTCGATGTGCGCACGCAGCCCGGCAACTCAGCCGTCGATCCCGGCGTCAAAGTTTTCGGCGGCGATCCGTACTGGGTGGGCGCGCTGGGCCAGGCCTATGTGCGGGGCCTGCGGGCCGGATCAACCGATCGGTTGGCCGCCGCCCTGAAGCATTTCCCCGGTGAAGGCGCGCTGGACGATGAAACGTATACGCTCGATCGATCGCTGGATGATCTCAAGAAGATCGATCTGTCGCCGTTCTTCCGGTTGATGCCGCTGCCGACGGGCAAATCGCGCCCGCTGGCCGATGCCCTGCTGACGACCAACGTGCGCTATCGCGGTTACGGCGGCAACATCCGCGAACGCACCCGGCCCCTGAGCGTCGACAGCGCCGCGCTGCAAACGCTGCTGGAACTACCGGAAGTCAAAGCGTGGCGCGACGCGGGCGGCCTGATGATGAGCGATGTGTTCGGCTCGACGGCGGTGCGCGATTATTACGCGACCACCAACTCGACGCCGTTTTCGTCCACGCAGGCGGCGCTGGACACGTTTCAGGCGGGCAACGATGTCTTGATCGTGCGCGGCCTGACGGGCAGCACGCTGCAACAGAAAGCCGAGCTGACGCGCGAGATCATTCAGGTTTTCCGGCAGAAGTATTCCACCGACCCGGCTTTTCAGGCGCGCGTGGACAACGCCGTGCAGCGCATTTTGCGCCTGAAATACCGGCTGTATCCGGCCTTTGATACGACTAAGGTGGCCGCGCCGACGGACGGCGCACCCGTCAGCGTGGGCGGCGGCATCACGACCACGCAGCAAATCGCGGCCGAGGCGCTGACGTTGTTGTGGCCTGCGCCCGATCGGCTGACGGCGGCCGCGCCGGCCCCCGACGACGCTTTCATTATCGCCACCGACACGCACCTGATTACGGATTGCCGCAACTGTGTGCCGCGCCCGACGCTGCGCACTGACGATGTAGCCCAGGCGATCACGCGGCTGTACGGTGTGCCCTCGACGAACATTACCAGCACCAATTTCTCCGAACTCAAAGCGTTTCTGTCCAATGCGCCCAACGCCACGGACTTGCTGCCGGCTTTTGAGCGTGCGCAGTGGGTCGTCATCGCCATGCAGACGATCGATACGGCGGTGCCTGCCTCTGACGCTGTGCGGCAGCTGCTGGCGCTGCGGCCCGATCTGTTGAGCGGCAAGCGCGTAATCGGATTGGTATTCGGGCCGCCGCACAGTCTGACCGCGGCCGAACTGACGCAGTTTACGGCTGTGTATGCGCTGTATGGCAAGACACCGCCCTTTGTCGAAGTGGCCGTGCGCGCCCTGGCCGGTGAGGCCGCGCCCAACGGCCGCCCGCCCGTCAGCGTGCCCGCGCTGGGTTACGACCTCACGCGCCAGACCGAGCCGGAGCCGTCGCAGAATATTCAACTGGCCGTGGGCGATGAAGTGATCGAAGGCCAGCCGACGCCGTCGTCGCAGCGCTTGCGCGTGGGTGACACCGCTAAGATTCGCACCGGCACGATCATGGATCGCAATGGCCACGCCGTACCCGATGGGACGCCGGTGCGTTTCCAGTTCCAGTATACCGAGAGTGCGGCGCAGGTGCAGTGGGGCACCACCGTGAACGGGGTGGCCCGCACTGAATTCGTGCTGGATAAACAGGGCCAGCTGCTCATTCGCGCCGCCAGTGAGCCCGCCCTGGACTCGATCACGATCCAGATCACGATCAACGAGGCGGGCGCGATCGTGGCGACGTTGCCGCCTGTGCCCACGGCTACGCCCACCCGATTGCCTACCATCACCCCGACGGCCAGTTCGACCCCGACCGTGACGCCGACCCCGAAGCCCGGCTTCATGCAGATTCTATTGGAAGAGAAGCCGCAACATGCGCGCTGGGCGGAGTTAATTCTGGCGCTGCTGGGCGCAGTCGTGATGGCCGGCAGCGGTTACTGGCGAGTGCAAGTGGCCGGCTATGATCGCGCGCGGGCCTTGCGGGTGGGCCTGCTGGCGATGACGGGGGCGCTGATCGCGTACGCGGGACTGGGACTCGGTTTGCCGGGAGCCGATTGGTTCCGCGCCAACTTCGGTGCGTGGGCGGCGTTCATCGTGGCGCTGATCGGCGGGACGCTGTTGCTGGTGTGGGCGGAGCGAAGAAATGAACAATGATCAATTGGCAATGATCATTGTTCAATGACCGTCAATGTCGTTCCCGCATGCAGTTGGCGGGAATCCAGTGCCAGGTCGGTGTGATTGGCGATGGGCACTCTGGATGCCCGATAGAAACGTTCGGGCATGACGCACGTGATGAGA
>JAUQXD010000259.1 GCA_030834835.1 Thermoflexales bacterium
TTAAGCTTAGCAAAGACGGCACCGAACTCCGCTACAAACTGAACGTGTCGAAAATTGAGAACGCCTTCATGGCCCACATTCACATGGCTCCGACGGGCGTCAACGGGCCAATCGTGGTGTGGCTGTTCCCCGGCACCGCGCCCGTTCCCGGCCCGCTGGGGGCGGGTCGTCAGAACGGCAAGATCGCCGAGGGCGTCATCACGGCGGCCAATCTCGTTGGGCCGCTGGCCGGCCATCCACTCAGTGATCTGGTTGCGGCAATTCAGGCCGGTAACGCCTACGTCAACGTTCACACTAACGACGGCATCGCGCCCACCAACACCGGCGCAGGCGATTACCCCGGCGGCGAGATTCGCGGGCAGTTGAGCGGGGAACACGAACACGAGGATGATGACTAAATTGCTGTAAGCAGGACTACACGCGGGCAACGAATCGCGCTGTCTCAACGGGGCGAACTTATTAAAGTTCGCCCCGTTTGGTTCCGACGATTAAGCAACGGCCCGCACAAAGCCTAATATGCGCGAGCGTTTGTCATCCACCGTGATCGACGTGAAGCCCGCTTCTGCCAGCAACGCGGGCAAATCCTGCGCACCCTGCCGTACATGACCGTGCATCAACATGCCCAGTAGCCCCTGCCCTATGTGATCCGTCGGGCGTTTGAAGTCAGCGATCAACACCCGGCCACCCGGCCTCAACACGCGGCGGATTTCGGCCAACGCGCGCGGCTTCAGCTCATCGGGCAAGTGATGCATCATCAGACTGCTGAGCACGACGTCGAACGACTGATCGGGAAACGTCAGCGCCTCGATCGGCTCCACGCGAAAATCGATCTCGGTATGGCGCTTCGCCGCTTTGCGCCGCGCCACTTCGATCATCTCCGGCCCGGCGTCGATGCCGCACACGCGTCCTGCAGCACCGACGCGCTGTTTCGCCAGCAGCGTCAAATCGCCGGTGCCGCAGCCCACATCCAGCACCGCCTCGCCCGATCGCAGCTGCGCCTGATCGATCGTGAGTTGACGCAACGCCTTCGCGCGCCCCAGCGTTAACAGCTGCACCACCAGATCGTAATGCTCTGCCCACCCGATCGTGCGCCCCGTCGTCGTCGGGTGCGCGTCCTTCGCCATGTGAGTATCCATTGTTCTAGCCTCTTTCCTGGGCAGGTCGTTTATAATCGGCCCACATCCGCCTGCCGTATGTCGTACACTATAAAACAGGCCGTGACCCAACGTCAATTATCAATCATGTGGAAATGTCCGATAATGGACACTGCCGGGCAAATGTGCAGGTCATGTGATGAAAGTGGCACGTCATGCCCGAGTGCTTTTATCGGGCATCCACCGTGACCCGCGCAAACTGGATGCCCGACACGCTTCGCAGGCGTTCGGGCATGACATTGAATAAGCAGCCTTGATGGAGGCCGACATGGATTCCGATCAACTTGATCGTCGCGCCCAGCGCAGTCGGGAGTTGTTGACGGCCGCGCTGACCGAACTGCTGCACGAACAGCGTTACGATCTCATCAGCGTGCGCGACATCATCACGCGCGCCAGAGTCAGCCGCTCGACGTTTTACCTGCATTTTCAGGATAAAGATGATCTGCTGGCCAGCAATTTCACCGACGTGTTGAGCCAACTCGATCAGCAGCCGTCGGACGCCAGACTCGATCGGCGCCTGCTGCCCGCACTGGAGATGTTTCGTCACGTGCAAGCCCATCGGGCGTTGTATGAATCCGTGGTTGGCGGGCGCGGGCTGGAAGTATTATTCCGAGCGGGACGCGATTACTGGGGAAAAACGATCGAGCAGACGATAACAGCAACTGGCGACACCGCCGTGCCCGCGTCGATATTGATCACGTATGTGACGGGCGCGTTCTTAAACTTGCTCAAGTGGTGGCTGGACAATCGTTTGCCCTATCCGCCGGAGCGCATGGCGGCGATGTTTGAGGAACTAGTCATGCCGGGTGTGCGATCGGTCTTACCCCTCAAGCACGACGGGCTTTAACCCCAACACCTGTCGCAAATCAGACGTGATCAACAACCGGAATTGCTCGGCCATGTAGTCAGGCGAGTGCGGCATATCGTGCTCCAGCCACCACAGCAGCACGCCCAGCAGCGACCAGCTCAGCGAGTTCGCCACAATGTCCAGCGGCACGGCACTGTTCTCTGGCGCAGGCTGCAACATCGTCAGCCATTGCTGCGTAATCTCGGCGATGTAATCGCGCACCCCCGCGATGAACGACGGCACGCCCTCGGCGCCCATCATCACCTGATAGAAGCGCCTGTGCTGCGCCACGTGCTCGAACACGCGCTTGATCGGGCGTTGCGGTCCCTCAAAAACGAGTTGGCCGTTTTCGTTGAGCGTGCCAATGTCGGCGATCAACTCGTCGATGGCATCGTGCAGGCTCTTCACCAACAGCTCGTGCTTGTCCTGATAATGCAGATAAAACGTCGCGCGATTCAACGTCGCCCGATCGGCGATGTCCTGCACCGTCAGCGCGTCGAAACCCTTCTCGGCAATCAGCGAGACCAGCGCATCACGCAGCATCTGGCGCGTGCGCACCACGCGCGGATCCAGTTTCTTTAGTTCTTTCGGCATACCGTGACCCTTACTATTGGCATATTGACGCCGCCTGAATCGGGGTTATACTTACCTCAGTTTATCAACAAAGTGTCGATAAGTCAACAATCTGACGATAAGTACCCAAAATAAAATCATGAACGAACAAAAAACGCCTACAGCGGCGGCCATTCTCACGCCCGATCGCGCCGCTTACGCCATCGAGGCCCGGCAACTGGTCAAGGTCTATAAAACCGCCGCCGGCGATTTCACCGCCCTGAAAGGCATCGATCTCCAGATCGGGCACGGCGAATTTGCGGCCGTCTACGGCAAATCGGGCGCGGGCAAGTCCACCATGATCAACCTGCTCTGCGGCATCGATCGCCCCACCTCCGGCGAGATCATCGTCGACGGCACGCCCATCCATCACCTGCATGAAGATCAACGCGCCCGCTGGCGCGGCCTGAATCTGGGCGTGGTCTTTCAATTCTTTCAGCTGCTGCCCTCGCTCACGTTGATCGAGAACATCACGCTCGTCATGGACTTCAACAACACCTATCCGCTGCGCGAACGGAAGGAGCGCGCCCTGCAACTATTGAAGCAAGTGGGCATCGAGCAGCACGCGTACAAAATCCCGTCGCGGATTTCGGGCGGACAGCAGCAGCGCGTGGCGATTGCGCGTGCACTGGCAAATGATCCGCCTGTGATCGTGGCCGACGAGCCGACGGGCAACCTCGACTCGCGCACGGCGCACGAGATTTTCGACCTGTTTTCCAGCCTGATCGAGCACGGTAAAACCTTGCTCGTCGTGACGCACGACAAAGAGATCGCCCATCGCGCCACCCGCGTCATCGAAATGGCCGACGGGGAAATTGCGAAGAGTTAACCACGAAGAACACGAAGAAATTCTTAGTGCTCCTCGCCGTGCCCGACTCGAGAGAGTCGGCGGCGCGCCAGGCGTCGTGTCCTTCGTGGTTGATCGTTTTTGATTGAGGAACATCTTGGAACTGAACACCCGCTGGATCAAAATCTTCAAAGATATCTGGGATCACAAGACCCGCTCGCTGCTAGTGATCCTGTCGAGCGCCGTGGGCGTGGCCGCCGTCGGCATGATCAACAACGCCAAGAGCATGATCGAGCGTGATCTGTTCGGGCCGTATCTGGCGGGCAATCCCACGCTGGTGCAAATCTACGTCTCGCGCTTCGACGACAGCCTGACCAATGCCGTGGCTGGCATGCGCGAAGTCGAAATCGTGCAGCCGCGACGCACGACTGGGGCAACGATCTACCAACCCGACGGCGTCGCGCGCGACATCAGCCTGATGACCGTGCCCGACTTCAGCGATATTCAAGTCAATCGCCTGCCCGTTGAGACAGGCACAGGTGTGCCCGGTGTGCGCGAGATTTTGCTGGAACGCGAATCGGCATCAGGCATGGGCGTCAAAGTTGGCGACACCGTCACACTGGAGATCGACAATCAACGCCGCTACGAGTTGACCGTCGCCGGCATCTTGCACGACATCTACATTCGACCGTTTACGCTGGGCAAGCAAGCCGCCGGTTACGTGTCGATGTCCACGTTGGAATGGATGGGCCTGAAGGCCTACTACAACCGATTGGACATCGTGACGACCGAGAACAAATACAATCGCGAGCACGTGCTTGAGGTCGCCGCGCTGGCGCGTGATCGTGTGATTCAACCGGCGGGCTACACGGTCAATCGCATTCAGATACCGGGCTACAGTTCCGATCCCGGTCAACACTGGGCGCAGAATCAGATCAACGGCCTGCTGCTGGTGCTGCAAGTCATGGGCATTCTGGCGATCTTCCTCAGCGGCGGGCTGGTGGTCAACACCATCTCTGCGATTTTGTCGCAGCAGATCAAACAGATCGGCATCATGCGATCGGTGGGCGCGGTGCGCCGTCAGTTGATCGGTATGTACCTGCTGAATGTGCTTATTTTGAGCGTGATCGGCCTGCTGATCGGTTTGCCGTTCGGGCTGCTGGGCGCGATCGGGTTGGCAAAGCTGGCCGCGAGTTTCTTGAACTTCTCCATCACGGCTTACGATCTGCCCTCGCACGTCGCGATTTTGCAGGCGGCCGTCGGGCTGCTGATGCCGATCGGCGTGGCCTTGTATCCGATCTTATCGGGCACGCGCATTTCCGTTTATGACGCCATCTACGAGTATGGTTTGAGCAGTGAAGATCGCAAGGGCCTGATCGATCGACTGCTCATGAAGATCCGGCAGCTCAGCCCGCCCGTGATGTTATCGTTGCGCAATACGTTCCGCAACAAGGCGCGGCTGATGTTTACAGTGGTCACGCTGACGCTGGCTGGCGCGATGTTCATCGCGGCCTTCAGCACGCGCGCCTCGCTGACGGCGCAGATCACCGAGGTGGCTCGCTACGTGGCGTTTGATGCGGCGCTGGGCGTGCCGTATGGCGCCAACCGTTTTGCGGTGGAGCGCGAGGCGCTGCGCATTCCGGGCGTGAGTGTGGCCGAAGGCTGGGCCAGTTCCAGCGGCATCGTGATTCACGCCGACGGCACCGAAGGCGACGAGATCGAGATCACGGGCGTGCCGGTGGACATCCAGACGATCGATCCGAATCTGCAAAGCGGGCGCTGGCTGCAAACCGGCGACACACGGCAGGTGGTGATCAACGACGATTATCTGGAGCGCGAACCGCAAGTGAGGGTGGGCAGCGAGATCACACTGAAAGTGGGCAGCACGGAGCGCACACTGGAAGTGGTTGGGATTTTGTCGAAGCACCTGTCGGGCGTGCGCGTGTACATGAACTTCGATACGTTTGCCAAGTTGACGGGGCGGCAGAATCAAGCCGATTCGATCCGCGTGCGCACGGCGGCGACCAAAGTAGGCAGCCCGGCCGTGCAGGATCAGATCGCCGCGCAATTGGAGCAGCGCTTCAAGGACGCGGGCCTCAGCACCAGTTCCAGCCAGACGCAGCACACCTCGTATGAAATGTTCACGAGCGCTTTCGACATCATCTTGCTGGTGCTGGTGGTGATGGCGGGGCTGCTGGCGATTGTGGGCGGCCTGAGCCTGACGGGCACGATGGGCATGAACGTCCTCGAACGCACGCGCGAGATCGGCGTGCTGCGCGCAGTGGGCGCGGCCAACAGCGCCGTGCGACAGGTGGTCGTAGTGGAAGGCGTGGTCGTGGGCCTGATGAGCTGGCTCATGAGCGCGATCGTATCCGCGCCGGTAAGCCGTCTGCTGGCGAGCGCCGTGGTCGAATCGGTGTTGAAGGCCAGCGTGAATTTTCAGTATTCAGTCGTGGGCCTGATCATCTGGCTGGCGATCATCATCGGCATCGGCATCGTGTCGAGTTTAGGCCCGGCGCGCAATGCCGTGCGCTTGAGTGTGAGAGAAGTATTGGACTACGAGTAAATCAAACCACAGATTACACGGATTTCACTGAGAAAAACAAACAATCCGTGTTCTCCGTGTAACACCTGCACTTGCATGCAGGTGCAAGTGTCCGTGGTGAATTACAGGGTTGAAGATGTTTCGAAATAACAAACGACCGGCCAACGGCGACAAAGCCAACGGCAAATTGAATGACGACGGCACGCTGATCAAGTTGCGCGACGTGCGCAAGATCTATGAGACCTCGGCAGGCAGGTTCACCGCGCTCAAGAGCCTCGATTTGACGATCCAGCGCGGCGAGTTCGTGTCGATCGTGGGCAAGTCGGGCAGCGGCAAGACCACGCTGATCAACATGCTGACGGGCATCGATCATCCCACGCACGGCGAGATCTTCATCGGCGGGACGGCGGTGCATCGCTTGAACGAAAGCCAGATCGCCACGTGGCGCGGCACGCATCTGGGCGTGGTGTTCCAGTTCTTTCAACTGCTGCCCACGTTGACGGCGCTGGAGAACGTGCGCCTGCCGATGGACTTCTGCGACATCTACTCGCGGCCGGAACGCAACGAGCGCGCGATGCATCTGCTGGAGCTGGTGGGCATCGCTGATCACGCGCACCAGCTGCCCAATCACCTCGCGGGCGGGCAGCAGCAGCGCGCAGCGATTGCGCGGGCGTTGGCGAATGATCCGCCCATCATCGCCACCGACGAACCGACGGGCAACCTCGATTGGCACACGGCCGAAACCGTGATGGAGTTGTTCGAGAATCTGGTGGCGCAGGGCAAGACGATTTTGATGGTGACGCACGACGATGATCTGGCGGCCCGCGCGGCGCGGACGATTGCGCTGGCGGACGGCGAGATCGTGAGCGAGCAACGACGAAGGTGAGTCAACGAATCAGCGATCAAGCGAACATAGGGCAAGATGGCATCTTGCCCTACAAACCACGAATGAACGCGAATTGACGCGAATACAAGAACCATTAGCAGGAATTCGTGTCAATTCGCGGACGATAGTTTTTAGACGACACAGCACAGGATGAAGCAAGATATGAAGCAACGATTGAATTTTTCTCGATGGATTATTCTGGCGACAGCGATTGCGCTGATGTTGAGTGCCTGCGGCGGTCAGGCGACGCCGACGAGCACCCCGGCGGCGACGAAGAGCAAGACCACCTCGCCCGTGGTCAGCGCCAG
>JAUQXD010000260.1 GCA_030834835.1 Thermoflexales bacterium
CGCAGCCGATCACTGATCGTGGGTTGGCCGAGTTCAAGTTCAGACGCGGCGCGGCTGAGGCTGCGATAGCGCGCGACGGATAAAAAGGCGATGAGCTGGTCTTCGGTCATGGATCGTGACGAGTGATGAGTGATGAGTGAAGTATCGGGTTTTCCGATAGACGCTATGGCTAGTTCGGGATTGATTGATGGACGAGAATGATTATACTGGAAAACGATCTAAAACACGCACTACGCAGCACGCACCACGGAGGCCGCATGTCCCAACTGGCTCAATCGATTTTTGCCGAACGCGCCGCGTTTTACGCGACGAGCGCGGTCCACGCCGACCAGGCCGTGCTTGATCGGCTGGTGGAATTGGCGCAACCGCAAGCGACCGATCGCGTTTTGGATGTAGCAACGGGCACGGCGCATACTGCGCTGGCCTTTGCGCCGCACGTGGCGCACGTGATCGCCACCGACATCACACCGGAAATGATGGCTCAAGGCGAGATGCTGCGAGCCGAAGCGGGCATTGAGAATCTGGAATTCAGAATGGCTGAGGCCCATGATTTGCCATTTGAAGATGCGGCGTTTGACATCGTCACGTGTCGCCGTGCGGCGCATCACTTTGTTGATGTGGCAAAGGCGCTGCGCGAAATGACGCGCGTCCTGAAACCGGGCGGCCGATTGGTGATCGACGATCGCAGTGTGCCGGAAGACGATTTTGCCGACGCGACGTTGAACCGGCTGGATTGGCTGCACGATCACTCGCATGTGCGGCAGCATCGAGCGAGTGAGTGGCGGGGGATGATGCAACCCCACCGGGGCGCTTCGCAGGAGGCGGGATGCAAGATTGAGGCGATTGAGACCTACACCAAACATCGGCCCCTGTCGGCGTTCACGAACGGTGTTGACGCGGTTGATGTGGCGGAGATTGAATCGATCGTGGCGGGGTTGAGCGCCGATCAGCGCGCGTTGTTGAATGTAGTTGAAAAAGACGGTGAGGTCTATTTGAATCACTGGTATATCACGGTGATCGGTGTGAAAGCGTCGTAAACGCGGCGCAAACGACGAGTGAAAAGTGATATACTATCGGCATGAATCCCGATTTTGAACGTGCCGTGCGCGAAGCACTGGCTGAGGTGAATTTCGACATGGTGCCTGTTCTGGCGAAATTGTCGCCCGAACAGCGCTTTGCCATGATCGGCGATCTGGCCGATCATGCCCGCGAAACGTACATCACGCAGGAACTACATGCGGCCCCCAATCTGTCGTTGGAGGAAGCACGCTGGCGCGCGGCGGAGAGGATGCTGTTGAATGGCGGAGTCGATCCGGCGGTCGTACAGAGAGTTTGTCGGCGTCGTCGCTGATGTATTGGATGCGCTGGGCATTGAGTATGGGATTGCCGGTTCGTTCGCCAGCAGCCAGTACGGCGAGCCGCGCCAGACGCTCGATGTTGATCTGACGCTGCATCTGCGGCCTATAGATGCTGACCGTTTCGCCGCCGCTTTTGACGCCGTCCAGATGGCAGCTGATCCGTATGTAATTCGCGAAACCTACGACTACACCAATCCGCTGCCGTTTGCCGTGATTGACTATGCCAACGGTTGGAAGGCCGATTGCTATTTCTGGTGGAAGACGACTTACGATCAAGCGGCTTTTGCCCGGCGGCTGGAGTGGCCGTACCCCGAAGCGAAGCGCGGCAAACTATGGTTGTATGCGCCCGAAGATGTGATCCTGATGAAGCTGGTTTACTATCGAATGTCGCAGGGTGTATCCACCAAGCATCTGCGCGACATCGCGGCGATGCTGGCGAATATGAAACGCTGGAGCAGGCCGTTGGATGTTAATTACATGACGCAGTGGGCAAATCAGTTGCAGGTGAGCAAACACTGGTCAGAGCTGTGGCGCGATTTTCAATCGAAGCAATGACGCGATCGTTAGCTGCTATTCTGTCGGAGTAAAAGAACAGATCATGTCCGTTCGACCCTCTGAAACTGAGTCTACCGAAGACTTCCGTGACTCAAATCTGCTGCTCGGTCTGGCCGTTGCAGCCGTGATGCACTTTTTGTGGTGGGGGTTGATGGATGTGTTGAATGTCTCGAATATCAGGCGCATGGTAGATGGCAGCGTTTTTCAGCAGATTGTTGATTTGATCAGGTACAACTTTCCCAACGGGTTCTGGGTGGGAACCCTGCTCTTGCAGTCGCGAACCCGTAAACCGCCGCTACGAATGCGAGCAGGTTTGGCGATCGTTGGGGCGTTGCTTGGCGGGCTGGGCTATGTAGTGCTGGGTGCTACACGGATTTTATTGGAAGCGGCTCTCGGCGAAGCAATCGGCGGTACGATCTTCTGGACCTTATTCGGTGTTTTGGTCGCATTTGGCCTCTCTTCAACCGGGGTAATTGCACTTGAGACCAGAGCAAAAACATCGGGATTCAGAGAATACTGGTCTGCTCTCTTCCGGCTGGGTAGACGCGCCACGCTGCGTTGGATAGTCTGGACGGTGTACGGCGGCTTTACCGGTTTTCTGAGCGGACTGGCGCTCAATCACTTAATCAGCCTGGCCGAGTTCATTCTATTGATTATGCCCGCTGCTTCCTGGGGACTGTGGTGGGGCAAGCCAGCGATCGTTTTCAATCCCAGTCGACGCAACAATGCAATCCGCGCAGTCATCAGTGTGGTGGCAGTTGTCGGGCCGATTCTGCTCATGACGTTTAATGTGCAGCTGGGGTTGATGGTGTTGGTCAGCGAGATTCTGTTGTACGCAGTGATCACTTTGCGAAAGTGAATTTATTTAACGCACAAGCGGAGGATATGATGTCGAACAGTAGCAAAGATTTCTTCAACGCCCGTGGCACCTTCGATACCGGTTCCGGTGAAGCGGCGATCTATCGCCTCAGCGCGCTTGGAAAAGTCGTCGAGCGGTTACCGTTCTCGATCAAGGTGATGCTGGAGAGCGTGCTGCGCAATTGCGACGGCTATGTCGTCACCGAGCAGGATGTGAAGACGCTGGCGAACTACAACGCCAAGTCGCCGGCGCAGGTCGAAGTGCCGTTCAAGTTGGCGCGCGTCGTGATGCAAGACTTCACTGGCGTGCCCGGCGTGGTCGATCTGGCGGCGATGCGAGCCGCGGCCAAACGCATGGGCGGCGATCCCAAAAAGATCAATCCGCTCATCCCGGTCGATCTGGTGATCGATCACTCGGTGCAGGTCGAGTACTTCGGCACGCCCGACGCTTTACGCCTCAACTCCGATGTCGAATTTGAGCGCAATCAGGAACGCTACGAATTCCTGCGCTGGGGCCAGCAGGCCTTCACCAACTTCCGCGTCGTGCCGCCCGCGACCGGCATCATCCATCAAGTGAATCTTGAATTCCTCGCGAAAGTCGTCATGGTCAAAAACGGCGTCGCCTATCCCGATACGCTTGTCGGCACGGACAGCCACACGACCATGATCAACGGCGTGGGTATCGTGGGCTGGGGCGTGGGCGGCATCGAGGCTGAAGCCGTGATGCTGGGCCAGCCCTTGTACATCCTCACCCCGAAAGTTATTGGTTTCAAGTTGACGGGCCACTTGCGCGAAGGCGTGACCGCCACCGACCTCGCCCTGACGGTGACGCAGATTCTGCGCAAGCACGGCGTCGTCGACAAGTTCGTGGAATTTTACGGCGCGGGCCTCAGCCAGATCGCGTTGACCGATCGCGCGACGATCGCGAATATGGCGCCCGAATACGGCGCGACGATGGGCTACTTCCCGATCGATGCTGAGACGCTCAATTACATGCGCCGCACCGGCCACACCGATCAAGAAGTGATGCTCGTCGAGCGATATGCGAAGGAGCAGGGTCTCTTCCGCACCGATGAGACGGTCGATCCCGAATACACCGAAACGCTCGAGCTCAACCTCGCCGATGTGGTGCCCAGCCTCGCCGGTCCCAAACGCCCGCAGGATCGCGTGCCACTGACCGAGATGAAGAAGTCGTTTGAGTCTGCCCTTGTCGCCCCGGTTAAAGATCGAGGTTTTGGCCTGGGTGAAAGCGATCTGAGCAAGACAGCCGTCGTGAAAGACAACGGCCATAGTGCCGAGATTAAGCATGGCGCAGTGGTGATTGCTTCGATCACGTCCTGCACCAATACGTCGAATCCGTCCGTGTTGATCGCGGCGGGGCTCGTGGCGAAGAAGGCGGCCGAGCGTGGCCTGAAGCCGCCGACCTATGTGAAGACCAGCCTCGCGCCCGGTTCGAAAGTGGTGCATGAATACCTTCAGGAAGCGGGTTTGTTATCGTCTCTGGAGCAGGTCGGTTTCGACATCGTGGCCTATGGCTGCACGACCTGCATCGGCAATAGCGGGCCGCTGCCCCTGCCCGTGTCGAATGCGATCACAGAAGGCAATCTCGTGGTGGCGGCCGTGTTGAGCGGCAATCGCAACTTCGAGGGGCGCGTGAATCCCTTCGTGAAGGCGAACTATCTCGCCTCGCCGCCGCTGGTGGTGGCGTATGCGCTGGCCGGCACCGTGGACATCGATCTCGCGAGTGAGCCGATCGGGACGGATCAACACGGTCAGCCGGTGATGTTGAAAGACATCTGGCCGACTCAAAAAGAAGTGTCCGATCTGGTGACCAGCTCGATCAAGCCGGAGATGTTCAAGCGATCGTACGGCAATGTCTTCGATGGCAATCCGCAGTGGAACGAGATTCCGGTGTCGGGCGGCGAACTGTATCAGTGGAGTGATACATCCACGTACATTCAAGAGCCGCCGTTCTTCAAAGAAACCACGCTCGACGTGAAGCCCATACAGCCGATCGGCGGCGCGCGCGTGCTGGCGATCTTCGGCGATTCGGTCACGACCGATCACATCTCGCCCGCGGGCAACATCGCGGAGAGCGGACCGGCGGGCCAGTACCTCATCTCGCTCGGTGTGAAGAAAGCCGACTTCAATCAGTACGGCACGCGGCGTGGCAACGATCGCGTGATGACACGCGGCACGTTTGCCAACATCCGCATCAAGAACCTGATGGTGCCCGGCGTCGAAGGCGGCGTGACGGTGCATCAGCCCGGCGGCGAGCGCATGAGCATCTTCGACGCGGCGATGAAGTACAAGGACGCGGGCATTCCATCGATCGTGCTGGCGGGCAAAGCAGACGGCACCGGTTCCAGCCGCGCCTGGGCCGCCAAAGGCCCGTATTTGCAGGGCGTACGCGCAGTGATCGCGGAAT
>JAUQXD010000021.1 GCA_030834835.1 Thermoflexales bacterium
CGACGAGCCGGCCACGAAGCAGAAGTTCCACCCCAATCCCAACAAGAACAACGAGGCGGCCAACGGGATCGTCTCAGGATTCGTGGGCGCGAGCAGGCACGAACCGATCAACATGATCGCTCCCAGCCCGATCGTTACGCGACGGCCCCACCGATCGCTGATCCAGCCCGTCACCATCGACAGCGCGTACATGCCTAAAATATGGGCGGAAATGACCAGACGGATCTCGTCCAGACCATGCTCGAAATGCGTCATGTGGATCGGCGTGATGTTCATCAACATCACCATAACCACTTGAGCCAGCGCCAGCGAGACCAGTGCGACGCGCACTGACACATCCGATCGCACGATCTGCCCGAACGAACGCGCCGGGCCGTCAGGCGCCGCAGAGCGATCGGCTTGCGCCGGGGCCGTGTGTTCGTTGATGGCAATCTGTCGGGCTATCTCGCGCGGATCGGGCTTAAGGAAAATCGAAATAAACAGCAGCGTGATCGCAAAGAGAACGGCATTGGCAAACCACGGCCCGACCAGCTTATCGACGCCTAGCGCTTCTGACATGCGCCCGGCGACGGGCGTGAGCACCGGCCCCAACACCGCGCCGATGGTGCCGGCCGACACGACCAGACTGACAGCGCGGGCGCGCAAATGAGCGGGCGACACATCGGCGGCGGCATAGCGGGCCTGATCGGAGCCGGCGCGCGCTGCACCCAGCAGCACCATTGCGCTCAGGAACAGCGGAAACGATCGAAGCAGCATCGCCACACCCGCCAGGGTGCCGCCGACGATGCCGATGGTGTAGCCGATCGACAAACCGACGCGGCGGCCATAGCGGCCCATCAAGCGTCCGATGGGATACGCCGCCAACGACCCGCCGATCAGCGTGGCAGTGGACGGCCAGCCCGCGACACGCTCACTGCCGGCCAACTGCACACCGGCCAGGCTGCTAATGGCGACCGTCGTGAACAACGCGACCAGCGCCAACCCCTGCCCGATGAATAGCGTGATGGTCAAGCGGCGCGAAGTGGCTTGCAAAGTGTGATCGGTCAACATGCAGACTCCCGAAAATAGACTCACCGTAGGGGCGCTGAGGGCGCAGAGTCTTCACGGCCTCTGCGTTCTCTGCGCCTCTACGGTGAGGGCAGTTTACCACCAAACAGGCAGCGCGGAGTTGACACTCCGCCTTTAACATCGAACCAGTTATCCGTTTGCAGCAGGCAGCACAAAGTAGAACGTGCATCCCTCGCCGGGCACGTGGCGGCTCTCAACACCCACCTGCCCGTTCAACTTCTCGATGATGCGGCGCACGATCGACAATCCCAGACCGTGACCGCGGGTGTGCACCTGTGCTAATCGAGTAAAGGGCACAAACAATTTAGCCTGCATCTCGGGCGAAAGTCCCGGCCCATTATCGCGCACCCAGCAGCGCACCTGACCGTCTGGCTGCACGGCGCCGCCCAGTTCCACGTGCGGCGGTTGACCGCCATACTTCACGGCATTGCTGATGTAGTTGACCCAGACCTCTTCGATCCAGGGCGCATAGCCCAACGCTGCGGGCCACTGCTCCGGTACATGGATTTCGACGCGGCTTTTCTCGATCACCGCTTCCAGCCGCTGGCACGCCTGCCTCACAATCTCAGTCATATTGAGCGGCGTCAGCAGCACCTCCGCTTCACGGGCCTGCGACAGGATCATCAGTTCATCGATGATGTTGTTAAGCTTATAGCTCATCCGCGAAATCATCCGCGCAAACTCCAACGTCATGCCAGCCGGGTCTTTACTCAATTCACTTTCCAGCAAATCGGCATAGCTGATGATCAGTCCGAGCGGATTCTTGAGATCATGCGCCACGGTATGCGCGAAAGCGCCGAGTTCGGCAATCAAATCCTCGCGCTGTTGTTCGGCGCGTTTCAATTCACTCACATCACGGATCACAACGACTGCGGCGCTGGTCGCCAGCCCGGCGCGATCCGGCGCCGGCCGGATGCTGACGTGGACGTGCCGCGCCAGACTCGGATCGAAAGTCTCATACTCAAGCGAGGCGCTGTCGGCGGAAGGCGTCAGCGCCTGCTGGATGCAGAAGGCCAGATAACACCGGGGGAGGTTGCAGGCGGGATGCACCAGGTCGTGCAACACGCGGCCCTTAACCGTTTCAACCCGATCGAGCCGCCAGGTTTCAACCGCGCGATTGATGCGGATCAACTGGCCCTGTCGATCGATGAGACAGATCAAGTCCGGCAGCACATCGATGATCGACTCCCACTCGCGCTTGGCCTGCTCCACAATTTGAAAGAGGGCGCGGGCGGGCACATCAGCCGCCGCATCCTCAGCCTGGGTCTGTCCGTCATCAGACATAGTAGGAGAACTATCCTTGCGCGCCAGATCGCTAAGATCAGGCGCCAGAACGATTGGCAACGACCAGCCTGATTCGGATTGTAGCACTGAACGGGTGTCGATGGACAGCCGGGGGGCGACATCGGCGGCGGCCTTCGACGTGGTCACGCGCCCGCCTCGCGCGCCACCCGCCAGGCTCTGGCGAAATCAAGCGCGGACAGGCCGGAGCGATTTTCGGGCAGCGGATCCCGGTCGGACGGGCCATCATCCTGTGGCGCGGCTTCAGTCGCCCCGGCTTCACGCGCCGAGTTCACAACAAAACCGCTTCCGCGCCGCCGGGTCACTTTGACAAAGACTTCGACCACGGCCGGATCGAACTGCGTTCCCGCGCAGCGCCGCAACTCCGTCACGATTTGATCCAATGTCAGGGCATGGTGGTATGGCCGATCGGACGCCATCGCCTCCACAGCATCACACACCGCCAGGATGCGGGCCTCCAGCGGGATGGCCTCACCCCGCAGCTGATCGGGATAACCCTGACCGTTGTACCACTCGTGATGATGTTTCACCGGCGGGACCAGATGCCGCAATCCCTGACAGGTCTCCAGCAGTTCAGCGCCCAGCAGGGCATGACGCTTGACTGCCAGATATTCATCGTCCGTTAGTCGATCCGGCTTATGCAATATCTGCTCGGAAATGCCGATCTTACCAATGTCGTGCAACAGCGCCGCCTGCCGGATGGCTTCCACGCGCGCCTGGGGCAGGCCCAACTCCGCCGCGACAGCGACCGCATAGTCCGCGACTTTGGAGGTATGGCTGGTCACATAGGGATCGCGCGCGTCGACGATTTTGGCCAGAATCACAAAGAGCTCGTTGTTGAGGTCCTGAATCGCCCGGTTGGCAGCGACCACTTCTTGATTGGCCCGCGTCAGTTCTTTATTCAGGCGCTGCAGTTCGCGCATGCTGTCCTTCGTGCGCTCGACGTATTGCTTCTGCACATAGTGCATCATGAAGGGCGGCAGGGTGAACACGACCAGGCCGGCCAGCCCCAGCGCCTGATGGGCCATCGCCAGAAACGCGCCCATCACACACAACACCAGATAGTGCGACAACAGCCACCGGAATTGAGTCGTCCAGGTGGCGTAGATCGACTCGCGCTTGCCCAGCGCAATCGCCGTCGCGATCAGCCCCGTCTCGATGAAAAAATAGCCAAGACTCGTCACGATAATCAACGCACCGGCCACGGCCAGATTAGCGGTGTTCAAACCGGCCACATTCAAATGGATGACAAAGACCGGCAAGGTGGCGGCCAGGAGATGCGCCGCCCAGTTAAAGGCGGTCTGATACAGGGCCGGCCGCACTTTTAGATAATGCGCTGTGACAATAGCGGCGCTGACCAGGATCACGCCAGGGGTGCCGGCAATCAGCGCGGCGGCAAAGTTTACGGCCACCGAGACTGACACCGTGCTGAGTCCGTAGATACTGACTTGCAACGACTCGGCGGCGACGGCCAGCACCACCAGCAATCCCAACTGAAGCGGATCGAGTTGATGTGGGTCGAAGGCCAGGCCAAGCCCGGTGACGAGCAGTCCCAGCATCAGCACGCTGCCAACAAATACCCCGGTCGATCTCGAATCACGCTGGCGAGGCACTGGCGGCGTTGCGGAAGTCGGCTGCGGTGACGCGGCCTCCGACTGGTCTGGCGAGGGTGCCCCGTCTGGCGAGGGAGCCTCGCCAGGCGAGGCATTATCCATCGGCAACGCCGAAATCGATCGGGGCAAATGGGCCGCCTGATACGTGGTTGCGGCGTGGGCGGCGGGCAGCTCACTCTCCAACCGGATCGACTGGGGCACATCCGCCACGCAGACAACGCGATTGCGCCCGTGCAGCTTGGCCTGATAGACCGCCACATCCGCCAGCTGGATCAAATCGTTGGCGGTATCGGCGTCGTCTGGATAGCAGGCCACGCCCAGGCTCATCGTCACGTGAATGGGCGTGGGGCTGGTCGGCACTATGAACTCAGTCTGTTCGATCGTGCGCCGGATGCGATTGGCAAAAGTTCGCGCGGCTTCGACATCGGCCTCCAACAACACGATCGAGAATTCCTCGCCGCCGAAGCGCGCCGCCAGATCGTAATCGCGGATACCCTGGCGGATGATCCGGCCGATGCCCGTTAAGACCGCATCACCGGCCAGATGCCCGTAGGTGTTGTTGACGTTGCGCAGCAGATCCAGATCGGCCATGACCACCGCTAACGGCCGCTCGAAGCGTCTGGCGCGCGCCAGTTCCGCGCTGAAGATTTCATTGAAGTGGCGCATATTCCACAGACCGGTCTTGGCGTCGGTCTGCGCTTCTTTGGTCAGCTTCGGGACCTGAATCGCCCGGAAGATCAACAACAGCGGCGCCAGCGTGGGCAGCAATAAGACTGGATTGATCTGCCACACGACGGCCACCACATAGCCCAGGCTGAACTGCGTCAAATCGCCGATCAGGTTGCCCGGCTCAAAAACACCCGATTCGCGCAGCGTGACGCTGCGCGCGAAAACCAGCACAAAGCCCACCAGCGCATGATTCACGACCAGATAGCCTGCAATCGCAACGGCCGCCGCCAGGAAAGCCGCGATCGTTGCCAGATTCGCCGGGTCTTGATTCAGCGCCAGGAAGAGCGTGCGGGCGATGAACCCGGCGATAAGATGCACGGCGATGTTGAACGGTTGGATATACCAGTTGCGCAGCCGGGTGCTCTTCTTGATCCAGACCTCGTACCCCCACTCAATGACATGCGGAATGATGACCAGCAGTCCAAAGTCAAATGGATTCAGCAAGACCACGCCGGCGAATAGAAAGACCAGGTTTATGCCCCAGGCTTCATGACTGGCGGTGTCTGACATATAGAGGTGTGCCACCGAGGTAAGCACCACCAGCACAAGGAGTAACAGCCATTCCGTGCTCAACCGATCCGACGAGGACAGACTGAGGGCGACGATCATGCCGGCGATCGCAAGGATGCTGAGAACATAGGCGGTGGCTTTTTTCGACATGATCTCCTCCTGCACCAGGCCACTGGCTAACCGATCGGCTAACGTGTGGCAAATTCAACCTGAGCGCGGTCGGACGGTGCAGGTCGATCGCGCTGGGGCGGCCCATCGTTTGCCGCATGTGGTCCGGGGGTTACATTTGCACCGCTGTCTTCAGTTCTGACAAATAGACACACCCGATTCCGGCCGGCTCGTTTAGCTTGATACAGGGCTTGATCGGCATTCTGCAGAATCTCTTCTGGCGACTGCCCTGGCCGCTGGCGTCCGGCCATGCCAAAACTCATGGTGACCTTCAACGGCGTCGAGCTGGTTGACACGGGAAACGACGCCGCTTCGACCGCGGCGCGAATCGATTCGACGCGCGGCCAGACCCCTTCGGGCGTGGCTTCCAGTAGCAGGAAGGCAAACTCTTCGCCGCCAAACCGGGCCACGGTGTCATATTCGCGAACCGATCGGCGCAACAGCGTGGCCACGCCCGTCAAGACCACATCACCCGCCAGGTGCCCGTAGGTGTTATTGATGTTCCGCATGTAGTCTAGGTCGCACATGACGACGCACAGGGGCCGCTCGAAGCGATCGGCTCGCGCGACTTCCTTCGCCAGCGCCTGCGTGAAATGGCGCGCATTATACAGGCCGGTTTTTGGATCGGATTCGGCCCGGCGCTGCAAGGCGGGAACCTGCAGCGTCAAGTAGATCAGATACAGCGGGCTGACGATGAGCGGCACGGCGTAGGGGTTTACCAGCCAGATGACGGCTGCGGCGGTGCCCATGGCAAACAGCGTCGAGTCAATCGTCAGGATGAGCCGGTCGAACGTCCCTGACACGGCAAATGTTTCGCTGCGCGCCAACAGCAGAACGATCGCCAGCATCAAGTGATTAACCAGGGTAAAGATAAAAATCGTAGCCAGAAGGCCGAGCGTGCCCTGCAGATCGAGCAGCCCCTGGCCCTCGGTGATCCACTCGTAAGCCAGACCCGCGGCGCTCATTGACATCACACTCATGCCGATGTTGAAAGTGTGAATATACCAGGCGTCGCGATACCGCAGCCACGCCGCCAGGCCGGCCACCACGATGATCCAGACTGCGGCTGGTCGCCCCAGTTCGATCAGCGCAAAACCAAAGACCATCAGGCTCAGGTCGTATGAGGAATTGCGAGTAGGTCCGGTTACCTTGACGATCTGCGCCAGACAGGCCAATCCGCCCACGGCCAGCAGCAACCAGCGCTGCGCCGCAGGCACGTCAGGGACCTGAACCAGACACACTATAGCACTGATTGCAAGCACAGCCCAAATGTAGAGCCTTGAAGCCAGGGGCATCTCTTTCAAGGTCGTCCTCGGTCTCGTTACGATCCGGGCCGGCGGCCTGTCTGCCCGTGT
>JAUQXD010000261.1 GCA_030834835.1 Thermoflexales bacterium
ATCCGATCGGCCCTCTCGACAACTGAGTTCGAGTCGGCGTGGCGGGCAGGCGAGGCACTGACTGTAGATGAAGCTGTCAGAGAAGCAATGAACAATGAGCAATGACAAATGACAAATGACAAGTGACAAATGGTCAATAACTTGACAGGGGAGTCAGTATGAACAATTCTGTACCAGATCAGTCGAATGGTTTATCCGCAGTGCATATCGCCGCCGGAGCCGATCGGTTTGGCGAGCATCATGGGTTGGGTATCAGCGTGATCGATTTCAAAGTGGTGCCGCCGGACAGCAGTGGAACTTTTATCATCGAAAACACGTTTCATGCGCGGGGCGGTCCGGCTCGTCACTTGCATTACGATCAAGACGAGTGGTTCTACGCGCTTGAAGGCGAGTTTGCTTTTGAGATCGGGTCGAATCAGTTTCGGCTTAAACCTGGCGAATCGCTGTTAGGGCCGCGGCAGGTGCCGCACGTGTGGGCGCATGTGGGCGAGGGGCGCGGCCGGATTTTGATCGCGTTCTTGCCCGCGGGCGATATGGAAGCGTTCTTTCGGGAAGTGACCAAAGCCAATGCGATGCCGCCGCAGGATCCGGCGTTGTGGCGGGCGCACGGCATGGAGTTGTTGGGGCCGCCGCTAGTCTTGGACTAAGGTTTTCTTCTCGTGCCTTACAGTTGTTGGCCGGGTCATTCTGAACGAGCGTAGCGAGTGAAGAATCTTGCTGCCACGCAGCCGATAGCGGATTCTTCGGCGCTGCGCGCCTCAGAATGACACATTACACAGATTCGAAATGCCCGTTTGAGAAAGTATTGCCTCTTTCATGACGAATAAATCAGCCAAATTACGCGCGGATAAACTCTTCCACAATCTCGAACGGATGTCGGTGTCCCCGCTGATCGAAGACGGCGACGAGGATACTGCGCGCATCGTGGCGCTGCACGGGCAGACCGTGGAAGTGGTGGCCGACACCAGTCGCCAACCGCGCATGAAGAAGTTTCGCTTTCAACTGTTGCATCGTTGGTTGACGCATAACTTCGCGCCGTGCAAGGCCGCCGACATCGGCGGAGGGAAGGGGCTGCTGGCTTATCTGTTGAGCACCAACGGCTGGAACACGACCGTCATCGATCCGATTGGGCAGGCGCTGCCCATCAAGTACAAAGACTTGAGCACAGATACGCGCGTGAAGATCGATCCCCAGGCGACGGTGCCGCACCTCGACGCGGAGTTTGCGCCCGGGCAGGCCGCCGGGTTTGATCTGCTGATCGGGATGCACGCGCATGGTTGCAATGCCGCCATCATCGACGCGGCGGCGACGTATGGCTGCGGCTTCGTCATCTTTCCGTGCTGTGTTATCGGCGAACCGTTCTATCCGCCGCTGGGCGTGCACTGGCTGGAAAGCCTGGCCGATTATGCGATCCGGCAGGGGCATACGCTGCGGCCTTTTCGGCTGAATTTCAAGGGGCAGAACATTGGCTTGTATTCGATGGGGCGGTGTAAGTCGGCGAATCAGCGAATCGACGAATAGCGTCTTTCCCGCGTGCTTTTGGCGGGAATCCAGCAGGCCAATGGGACTGGATGCCCGACAGATGCATTCGGGCATGACGACCATGCTGCGCCCAACATCACCGTTACCAAGCAGAGCGGGCTTCTACGCCCGCGTGTCCGGCGGCGTGTCCCACAGGGAGGCTTCGCACGGAGCCGCCTCTGCTTAACCAAACTTAAAGGACTTCACTCATGATGATTTTGATTGCCGGGCCGTATCGATCCGGCACGAATGACGATCCCGCGTTGATTGCGGCCAATGTGCGCGCTATGACGGAGATGGCGCTGAAGGTGTTTCGCGCCGGGCATCTGCCCGTGATGGGCGAGTGGTTCGCGCTGCCGCTGATCGAATTGGCCGGGTCACAGCGCATCGGGGACGAAATCTTCAACGAAATTTTTCATCCCATCGCGCGGGAGTTGGTAACGCGCTGCGACGGCTGCCTGCGTATCGGCGGGGCCTCGTCGGGCGCGGATGAGATGGTCGAGTTGGCACGGCAGGCGGGGAAGTTGGTGTTTATGAGGTTTGAGGATATTCCGGCGGCGTGAGGCGTGGTAAACTAAAGTTACTCACTCACCTTACGCAGTCAGCGCTCCTTCGACTGCGCGGCAGACACGCATTCTGAGCGGAACGTAGTGAAGTCGAAGAACGTGTCTGCCGCTCCGCTCAGGGTGCGTGCGTAAGGTGAGTTACTCAACGGCCGACTAGCCCTCGGCCAGACACCGGCCTGTCGGAGGCAATGTGACTAAGGCTGGCACCCGCATCATCCGCACACCCGATCAACGTCTGCGGGTTTTTGTCAGTTCAACCTTGCAGGAACTTGCCGCCGAGCGCGCCGCCGCTCAGGCGGCCATTACGCGCCTGCGCTTTGCGCCGGTGATGTTTGAACTGGGCGCGCGCCCGCATCCACCCAAAGATTTGTATCGCGCCTACCTCGATCAAAGCCACATCTTCATCGGCATCTACTGGCAGAAGTACGGCTGGGTCGCGCCCGATATGACGATCAGCGGCCTCGAAGACGAATACACCCTGGCCGACGAAAAGCCCAAGTTGATCTACATCAAGAACCCCGCGCCCGATCGCGAGCCGCGCCTCAAAGGTCTGCTCGATCGCATCAAGAACGACGAGGTGTCTTACAAGTACTTTTCCACCGTCGATGAACTGCGCGACTCGATCGAGAACGATCTGGCGATGCTGCTGAGCGAGAGTTTTGAGGCGGTGAATGAGCCGGCCGTCAGCGCGAGCACGCAAGTGTTCCCGCGAATGTCGCCCCCTCAGCAACGTCACAACTTGCCGCAGCCGCCCACCGCCCTCATCGGCCGCGACGCCGAACTGGCCGCGCTGCGTCAACTGCTGCCGCGCGACGATGTGTCGCTGGTGACGCTGCTGGGGCCGGGGGGCACAGGCAAGAGCCGCCTGGCGCTGCAAGTGGCGCTGGAATCACTCGAAGTGTTTGAGGACGGCGTGTATCAGGTGTCGCTGGCCGCCCTCACCGATCACACGCAGGTGGCGGTGGCGATTGCGACGACGCTGGATTTGCACGAGACGACGAACGGTCGCCCGCTGATCGAAACGCTGATCGCTTTCCTCAAGGACAAGCATCTGCTGTTGCTGCTGGACAACTTCGAGCAGGTCATCGACGCCGCGTCACTGGTGGCTGATCTGCTGCAGGCGTGCGCGCGTCTGACGCTGCTGGTGACCAGCCGCGTGCCGCTGCGGGTGCGCGGCGAGCGCGAGTTCGCGGTGCAGCCGTTGGAGTTGCCGCCCCCCCTCTTATCCCCCCCGCACAGCAAGGGGGAGGGGTTGCCGTCCCCGCACAGCAGGGGGGAGGAGTTACCGCCCCCCCTCTTATCCCCCCCGAATTTCAGGGGGGAGGATTGGGAGAAGTACGCGGCAATTCAACTCTTTGTGCAGCGGGCGCGCGATGTGCGACCCAACTTCGCCCTGACAGCCGAGAATGCCGCCGCCGTCGCCGAGATTTGTCGGCGGCTCGATGGGTTGCCCCTCGCGATCGAGTTGGCCGCCGCCCGCACGCGCTTGCTCACGCCGGCCGCTTTGCTCAAACGTTTGACCATCAGTCTGGATGTGCTGGGGCAGGGCGCGCGCGATCTGCCGGAGCGCCAGCAAACGCTGCACAACGCCATCACGTGGAGTTACAACCTGCTCGATCCGGTGCGGCAGCGGCTGTTCCGGCGGCTGGCCGTGTTCGTGAGCGGCTGGACCTTCGAGGCGGCTGAAGTGGTCTGCAACGCCGACGGCGCCATCGACGGCGATATGTTCGATCACATGGTGATGCTGGTCGATAACAGTTTGATCAAACGC